>NATJ01000043.1 GCA_002085305.1 Epsilonproteobacteria bacterium 4484_65
GCACACCCAATAGAAAGCTCTCTAACCTTCAAAATATAATTTTGTCTCTGCGCTTGAGAGATAGCTTTCCTTGCATCAAGTACATTAAAGGCATGAGAAGCAACCATGCACTGGTCATACGCAGGCAAAGGAAGCCCTGCATCTAAACAAACTTTACACTCGTTACTAGCATCTTCAAAATGTTGAAACAAATTTTCTACATTTGCTACTTCAAAATGATACTTAGAGAACTCATACTCACTCTCTTTATGCACATCTGCATACGTAGTAACCTCATCACCATTTTTATTCCAAACAATATCAAAGATACTCTCTACTCCCTGCAAATACATTGCCAAACGCTCTGTACCATAAGTGATCTCAACAGCTACAGGATCACAAGCGATACCACCTACCTGCTGGAAGTAAGTAAACTGAGTCACTTCCATACCATCAAGCCATACTTCCCAGCCAAGACCCCAGGCACCAAGTGTTGGGGACTCCCAGTTGTCTTCTACAAAACGAATGTCATGCTCTTGTAGATTCAGACCCAAATACTCCAAAGACTTCAAATAGAGCTCTTGAATGTTATCCGGACTAGGCTTGATGAGTGCCTGAAACTGATAGTAAGACCCAAGTCTGTTTGGATTTTCACCATAACGCCCATCGGTAGGTCTTCTACAAGGAGCCACATACGCCGCAGACCAAGGCTTAGAGTCTAAACTTTTAAGCAGTGTCGCAGGATGAAATGTCCCTGCACCAGAAGGGATATCATACGGTTGTACGATGTTACACCCTTGATCAGCCCAGTATTGTTGTAGTTTTAGTAGCATATCGCTAAATGTTAGCATGATAGTTCCTTTTGAAATTGTTTATTAAATTCTTTTGTAAAAAAATCAACATTATCTGTAAAAATTTCTTTTACTAAACCTTGATGCTTATATTGCTCTAATCCAAACAATACTTTACCTTTTTCAATGCCACATTTGTATCTATCCCGTGGCTCTTGACACTTTTTATAGGCAACACAATAAACAAAACTATAATCATTGACTTGAATATTTAATGTTTGCAAAAGTGTATCTAATTCAGACTTACCATCTACTAGTTTTTTACAAATATCCTGATTGATAATTTGTGATGGCTTTTGATTTTTAAACTCTACACAAAAAACAATATTCCCATAAACATAAAGGGCATCAAATGATTTAGGTCTTATATTACTATCAGGATAATTTCTTTCTACAATTTTATCAAAGTTAATTACTTCACAACTCTGATCAGTACAAAGGTACTGATCATTATCACTATCAAAACTTGTTTCTTTGAAAGTACTCTTGAAAGATTGATAAGTACTAATAAACTGATCTATATCAGCCATTAATCAACTGCTCCATTCTCTGGCTATCCATCTCTTCAAATACATCAAAAGGTTCTGAAAGTTTTTCAAAAATCTTAGCTAGAGTTTCAGGGTTACTATCATTTTCTTTTTTAATATATCCATCTTCAGCTAAGTAAAAATCAGAATTCACTTTTGCTAATTCACTATATCGTTGCAATGCCTCTATCATATAAGGACTATGAGAATTCACTAATATCTTCACACCATTCTTCACAAGCTCTACAATGACCTTAGCCATCTCTAGTTGCCATTTTGGGTGTAGGTGAACTTCAGGTTCATCTAAAATAATTAAGCTCGTAGGTGTTAATCGATTATTATCTAATAAAACTTGAAGTATTCCAAAAGATTTAATACCAGTTGCAACATTAAATAAATTCAAAACTTTATCATTTTTATGAAAATGAAATATTCCATTTTCATCTTCTTTAAATTCACCATTAATTATCTTTAATATATTTTCTTTTATATTATTAGCAATATCTGATTTATCTAATTTTGTTGATAAGTTAAAATATAAATCTTTCATTAAAAAAGGATAATGCATTTCAATATTTTGCTTTCTTGATTTCATATAAGATTCTACTAATTCTGAAGATTGAAACATTTCTTGAAAACTCCATACTAAAGGAGTTTCTATAAAATATATATTGGTAAGATAATTTTCTAAATCTTCTCTTATTACTTCTAGGCCTTGCAGTCCATCACCAAATACCGTTGCAGCTCCGGTATAAGTAGCTTTTCCATTACCTAATGAGATAGCTATGCTACTATTATCTTCATCAAATAAACTTTCATACTTTTCTCTAAAAACATTTTCAACAATAAGTGGAAATCTTTCTTCATAAGTTTTAGCACCATATTCAGTATCAAGTGTATCTGGTAATCCTTCAAAGATACAATACAATGATTTAGCAACTGTACTCTTACCCGTATCATTCTCCCCCGCAATTACAGTAAGACCATCAAGCTTTACATTCGCCTCTTTAATCATACCGATATTTTTAAGTTGGAGTTCCATGATTTGCCTTTATTGTTTACCAAGAGGTCAGGTGCTTCATGATTCATTGTATTGCAATAAATCACAAATCACCAGACCCCTCTATTTTTAATTAAAGTATTGTTTCAATCTCAGAAGAGTCAAGCTCTACTTTTTTCGCTTTTGAAATTCTGTCTTCCTGAAGTTTGATTTTAAGTTCATCATCTTCAAGTGCCATGATCTGAATAGCCAAATACGCAGCATTTACTGCACCAGCTTTACCGATGGCAAGTGTACCTACTGGCATACCTGCTGGCATCATTACTGTACTGAGTAGGGCATCTTCACCCTTTAACGGGCCACTCTCCATAGGTACACCAAGTATTGGTTTAGTAGTAGATGCTGCCAAAGCGCCTGCAAGGTGTGCTGCCATACCTGCTGCTGCAATGAATACCTGTGCACCTTTAGCTTCTGCTTCTTTTATATACGTTTTTGTTCTCTCTGGACTTCTGTGTGCAGAAGAGATGATAAGCTCATACGGTACACCAAACTTTTTCAGTGTCTCTGCACACTCTGCCATAATGCCGTAGTCACTTTTACTTCCCATTACAATTGATACAAATTTCATTTTTTTCCTTTAATTACAATTATTGCATCTCGTTCCCATGCTCTGCGTGGGAATGCATATATCAATCAAATATACTAAATATTATTTAGCCTATAAAATTCAAATATGCATTCCCATCAAGGACGATGAGAACAAGCAATTATTTAATTTCTTGTTCTTGTTTCATAGGTGTTGAACTCTCATTCAACCCCTTTTTCTCCAATGCTTCATCTATCTTACGTCTTAAGATAGTATACCCTGGTAGTGGTGTTGGTAATAGTATATCATTTAAGTCACCACTATGGATACATTCAAACTCTTTACCTGTTGTAGATACCATCTTTTTAAAGGTAAGCCAATACTGTCCATCTACTTCATCTATCTTGCCTACTTCATTGTCAACTAGATCAACTGTCGCATCCACAGGAAGCACTATCTCGACAGAGTCGCCCACACAGGTTTTGTCTTTACATTTCCACGTCTTTCCGTCTTCTTTTACAAGTCCTGCTACTTGGTGCGTACCATACTGTATAGAAAATGCTTGTGATTCTGCATCATTTCTTTCAAAAGGACGGGAGATCAAATAGGCATCTGTAAATCCACGGTTTTGTGTTGTACCTAACTCACGCTGATAACGTTTCTCATCAAAGTCACCCGCATAGTAGTCATCTATCGCATGACGATACGCTTTAGTCACCACACCTGCATAGTATGGAGATTTTGTACGTCCTTCTATTTTTAACGAATCAATCACACCGGATTTAAGTATCTCATCTACATGTGAAGCCATATTCATATCTTTAGCGTTCATGATATAGGTACCTATACCCTCTTCTTCATCCAGTCTAAATGTAGTACCGGACTCAGGGTTATGTGCATAGACCTCATAGGGGAAACGACAGTCATTAGCACAGCTGCCACGGTTAGGCACACGTCCTGTTTGAAGTGCCGAGATAAGACAACGTCCAGAGTATGCAAAACACATAGAACCATGCACAAAGATCTCAAGTTCCAAATCAGGTAAATGTGTTTTAATAGCCTCACAATCTTTCAAAGAGATCTCACGAGCCACGATGATACGTTTTACCCCTAAGTCATAATAAACTTCTGCATCCATGGCATTCATCACATTGGCTTGTGTTGAAAGGTGAATAGGAATATCAGGTGCTATTCTGTGTGCTATTTTAACCACACCCGGAGAAGAAACAATGAGCGCATCTGGTTTAAGTTCTGCAATTTTTGCAATATGGTTTTCATACAATTTTATTTGTGAGTTAAAAGGAAATGAATTCACTGTAGAATACACTTTTTTACCTCTGGCATGAGCGTACTCTATCCCCTCAGCATAAGACTCCATATCGAACTCTTTACCCGAACGGATACGCAGTGAAAAGGTACTTGTGCCACCATACACAGCGTCAGCCCCATAGTTTAGAGCGATCTTCATCTTCTCTAAGTTACCTGCTGGTGCTAAAAGTTCCACTTTGTTTTGTTTTGTCATCTTGTTCCTAAATAAAAGCATGTTAATTTTACTCTTATTTTATCCTATTAGTGGTAAAAAATAGGTTTTTTCTTCCAATTTAGAAAGCCTGACCATACTATCCAATTAGCATATCCTAAAAATTTGCATGCAAGATTTCATCTATTTTTTCTTGATTAATCAGAAATACTTTTACTACTTCCGGGTCAAATTGTATGCCAGATCTTGCCTCAACATACTCTACGATTTTCTTATATTTCCATGCCGTTCGATCTGCTCTTTTTCTAAAAAGTGCACCTACTGTATCTGCAACTGCCACTATGCGTGAAGCTATATTTATATCAAGGGCTTTCTTTTGAGCAGGATACCCTCCACCATTCCACCATTCATGATGTTCTGCAGAAATAATAGCTGCCAGATCTGTTATGGGAAAGCCTTGTGCCTTTAAAACATAGTACCCTATGAACGTATGATTCTTAACCACTTTAAACTCTTCAAAACTTAGCTTTTCTTCTTTCTCATAGATCTTTTTGGAGATCATTACATTACCTATATCATAGATTTTTGCAGCCTGTTCCAATCTATCACAATATACGGCATCAAGTCCTAACGACTCTCCCAATACTTTAGAGATCTGTGCTATTTGACGCATCTGTTTTTTGTCTTTGCCATGTGCCAAAAGAGATACTCTGAAAATCTTGATTATCTCTTGTTCAAGAGAAGCATCATCCTCTGAAATCGTGTCGCGCAATTTGGCTAACTTCATTTCAAGAGACTTTTTATGTTCCATTTTAAAAATTTCTAATTTTTTGGTATCCATAGACTGGGTCATACGAGTATCTCCTATAAAAATAAATCATAGAAAAAGCAGAGATGTGATCCTAAAAAGAAATACATCTCTCTTGGTAACCTGGCAATCTACTAAAGACCCACGGCTTTCCGTCCTTACCTCACGATAAGTTTGGCTTTTTCAAAATAATATAAAAGTATAAAATAAAAATGTCAAAAAAATGTCAACTATTATGGTAAACTAAGAACAAAAAGAAAGTAAATTACTATGCGAATAGATCTACATAATCACACTACACGTTGTAACCATGCTGAAGGCACTGTAGATGAATACATCCAAAGAGCCATAGAGCTCGGTATAGACATTTATGGGTTTTCAGAGCATGCACCTATGGATTTTGACCCTGATTACCGTTTAGCGTTTAAGGAAATGGATGCTTATACAAATGATGTTTTAACAGCTAAAGAACGTTATCAAAACGATATCAAAATACTTCTGGGCTATGAAGTAGACTATCTTCCGGGCCATATGGATGAGAGGGTTTTAAACGCAAAGGTTGATTACCTCATAGGCTCCGTACACTTTATAGACAAATGGAGTTTTGACAATCCGGAGTTTATCGCAGGCTATAAAGACAGAGACATAGATGAGATATGGCAAGCCTATTTTGAAGCCACAGAAGCCATGGCAAAGTCCGGGAAATTTGACATCGTGGGGCATTTAGATCTTATTAAAATATTTAAATTCATGCCTAAACAAGATACACGTGTACTGGCAAAAAATGCACTTCATGCCATTAAAAAATCCAATATGGTACTCGAACTCAATGCCGCAGGACTTCGTAAACCTGTCGCTGAAGTTTATCCTTCACGATCTTTACTGGAAGTTGCCTATGATTTAGATATCCCTATCACATTCGCTTCTGATGCACATAGTGTAGACCAGGTCGGGTTTGGATATGATAAAGTTATTAACTTGGCAAAAGAGGTAGGTTACACCAAAGCCATCACTTTTGAACAGCGTGATAAAGAATTGATTACTTTTTAGGCATAGGAGTTGTTACTTTTAAATAGTATGATAGACAATTGATTACTTTTTAGGCACAAAGTCTAATACAACTAATTTTTTAGTGGCTATAATATAGGGATAAAATTAACTTTAGGAGAAGAAATGGGTAAGTTTGTTAACAGCACAGATGAGTTTTATAAATATTGTGAAGAGAATGAGGTTGAGTTTGTAGATTTTAGATTTACAGATATTAAAGGTACATGGCACCATATTTCCTACCGTATGTCTGCAGTTGAAGCATCTATGATCGACAATGGTGTTCCGTTTGATGGTTCTTCAATCGAAAACTGGCAGCCAATTGAAAAATCAGATATGGTTCTTAAGCCAGATGTTGGAACTGCATTTTTGGATCCGTTTACAGCAGACAGTACAATTATTGTTATTTGTGATGTTTACGATATCTATAAAAATGAACTCTATGAGAGATGTCCAAGATCTATCGCTAAAAAAACATTGAAGTATATGGAAGAATCAGGTGTAGGTGATGATGCATTCTTTGGTCCTGAAAATGAATTCTTTATCTTTGATGATGTTAGAATCTGGTCAGGCGTAAACCAAACCGGTTACAGAGTAGATTCTGAAGAGGGTTCATGGAACGACTCCACTGATATGGGAGAGTATGGTAACATGGGTCACAGACCTGGACTAAAAGGTGGTTACTTCCCGGTAATGCCAATAGATACTATGGTTGATCTACGTGCTGAAATGATGCTCCTTCTTGAAGAAGTAGGTTTAACTGTAATGCTAGGTCACCACGAAGTTGCAATGGCACAAGGTGAGATAGGTATCAAATATGCCGGTCTTATCGAAGCGGCAGATAACGTACAGAAATACAAATATGTTGTAAAAATGGTAGCTCACCTTAATGGTAAAACTGC
>NATJ01000044.1 GCA_002085305.1 Epsilonproteobacteria bacterium 4484_65
TTTTGCAATGGGGCAGCTTGAAGAAGCAGAAGCATATACTGCTCATAAAAGTAACTGTAAAGAGGAAATGGACAAAGTAGATGTACATATCCATGATGCCATTACAACACTTAAAACCTATCAGGTACTTTTTAATGAACAAAAAGGAAAACTTCAGAGGATCTTGCATATCGAAGGAGTGAAGGAAGCACTTTCAGAGTATCATGAAAAATCTATTGCAGAGATGAGAGAGACGCAGGGCTTAATAAATTCCATTCGAAGCTTTATGGCTACACCTATGTCAGAAGAGGGGAAACTTTCGGGGAAAAGTACACTCTTTTTACATAGTGCAAAAAGTAAAATGCAAAAAGTGATTGATAGACTTTATTAGTCTTTCAATCAAGTACTTAAAAATTGTAATTGGCGATCAGCCTAAATTGATCGTAGTCTTCCATCGTAGCAACTCTATGATCTATGGAGGCAAAGGCTGCGGTTACAGAGAATTTTTCACTTAAACTATATTCTAATACAGCATCGATCTCTCTGGATTTATAGACAGAGGCATCATCTGCCTCAAAGCTGCCGTATGCAACCCCAAAAGTGAGATCATTTATACCCAGGTTTTCAAAGTTATAACCAGCCCCGACCGTCCAGGCTTTTCCTGAACTTCCTATAGCATCAAGTGTTTGATCTTCCATCGAGGTAAAGAATGGACCTCCCCCTAGACTAAGTCCTGTAGCCCCTGTTTCTCCGTCATCCTGATTGTAGGCGGCTAAAACGGTCAATCCAAGATCTGCAAATTCTGCTTCTAAACTTATACCGTATGTATCTGCATCCTGCTTTCCCAACAGGGCTGCTCCTGTTTGATGACTGCCATCATACTGTAGTCCCAATGTGAATGTCGTGTTTTTAGAAAATGTATAGCTGTATCCTGCTTCTGCATAGACTACGTCAGCAATATCACTATAGTGGTAATACCAGAGACTTAATGATAGATCTTTGATCCCTTCATAAGAAGCTGAAGCATAGTAAATACCGTCTATTTTATTGACGCCTAATGTTTCTCCCACATCAACAAAATCTGGACTATTAACGCCATTCTCCCAACCGGCCATTTTATCTATTATCCCTGCAGAGAGTGTCAGATTATCAATATCTGTGTTTGTAATAGTATAAGCTTCAAAATAATTTGGCATCATTCTGATGTCATCGCTGTCGGCATGGGGTGTATCGAGTATCTGTCTTCCAAGTTTGATCTCAGTATTGCACCACTTCCAATCCAAATATGCTTGAGATAAAAGAATGAAACTCTTTCCGTTCTCATCAAAAAAATCCCCATTTAGATTGAGAGGATTTTGATTAATTCCAAGGTTAAGTACTGTATATGCTTCTACACCGACCATGAATGCATTCCATCTTTTAGTGTTAAAATGAACGTGTCCCGCAAGAGCATAGGCACTTGTACGTGATGCACCATCTTCTGAAAATGTGATATATCCTGCTCTGAGTTGACCTTTGGTATGTTCCATGGGATCATATTCGCTCAGCACACCTCTGACACTTCGTACTTCAATTGGTTGGTGTTCATTTTTTTGTACCGTGCAGAACTCAGGTGTATTTTGTATATTTTCCAATGATTCACTTAGACCCTCTCCATAAATACTAATACTCATTATCATTAGTGTGGCTGTACTCAGTTTTAATTTTTTCATTTTATTTCTTCCTGATTTATATTTTTATAGTAAGGACAAAGCAAGCTTTATCTTTACGAATCTATTTTCTCTACTTCTATCTTATCTGCCTCATCGGCACGTAAGGCAATGAGTGTGGAACCAACCTCAATTTCCATGGTTTGTTTGGCAATAGAACAACCTTTTACAGTCAGTTCTTCACCTCTCATCACACCAAAAGAAGTCAAACGATCTCTCAATGCTTTATCTGCATTGATCTTAATGATCTCAGCTCTGTTCCCTTTTATTAGTTCACTTAATTTCATATACCTATCCTCCTGTTAACATTACTGTAACTCTATATGCTACAAAACTTAATATCCATGCAGTAGCAGAGGTCATGACAAATAGATAGGCCAGATATTTCCATCCACCTGCTTCTTTGGCAAAGACCATAGAGGCTGCCAAACAAGGAAGATAGATCATAATAAATACGATAAATGCAATGGCAGAGGCAAAAGGTATGTTTGCTTTGATCTGTGCGATAAGCCCTTCATTTCCTTCATCTACATCGTCCCCTAAAGCATACAATACACCTAGTGTAGAAACAACTACTTCTTTAGCCGCAAGTCCTGTCTCTAAGGCTACTGCCATACGCCAGTCCATGCCAAGTGGTGCAAAGAATGGCTCTGATGCATGTCCTATCTGACCTAAATAGCTATGTTCTAATTCGTAGAGTTTGACTTGGTTAGTATCTAAAGTTGTTGGGGCATCTACTTTAGGGTAATTTGATGCAAACCAGATGAGAATAGCCGCACCTAAGATGAATGTACCTGCTTTTTTCAAGTATGACTTTGCTTGTCCATAGACTGTGTGCCAAATAAGTTTAAGAGATGGCATACGATATTTTGGCATCTCCATTACAAATGGTTCATCTTCACCTTTAAAGACAAAGGTTTTGAGTGCTTTAGCCATCAGTAACCCGAGTAAAGCTCCTGAGATATAGATGATAAACAGGATATTACCAGCTTGCTCTTGACCAAAGAATGCACCTGCAAATAGTACATAGATAGGCAGTCTTGCTCCACAACTCATGAATCCTATGATAAAGAGTGTGATCAGTCTGTCTTTTTCATTTTTCAATGTTCTTGCTGCCATGTAGGCTGGTACAGAACATCCAAATCCGGTTACTAGTGGGATGAAGCTTTTACCATGTAACCCAAACTTATGGAAAAAACCATCCAGTAGAAAGGCTACACGACTCATGTACCCTGTTGTCTCAAGAAGAGCAATACCTATAAAAAGTATGATGATGTTTGGTAAGAACATGACCACTGCACCTACACCGGCGATCATCCCATCAGCTACAAGTGAACCTAGCTCACCATCACCCAGTACAGCTTTAGCTTGATCACCAAGCCAAGAGAAGGCTGCATCGATATAATCCATAGGTAGAGAACCTAGCTCAAATGTAAGTTGGAAAAGTCCCCACATAAAGAAAAGAAAGAGAGGGATACCTAAAATTTTGTTAATAAGAAGATTGTCTATCTTCTGAGTTAGGTTTTTAGCCTTCATGGACTTAACAGACATGACCTCCATTTTTGCACCTTTTGCAAATGCAAAATGTTCATCTGCAAAGATCTCATCTAGATCTTTGGTATTGTTATGTAGGTAAAGGTGGTTTAGCCCCTCTCTGATGATAGGAAGCAGTTCTATCCAGATAGGTTCATCATGCATCTTTTTGTAGACATCTTCATCTTCTTGTAAAAGTTTTACTGCCAGGTGACGGTAGGGAAGAGTGCTTTTATACTTTTTCTCTTCCATGAAAGTAACGATATGTGCTATCTCTTCTTCTATAGGATCAGAGTAAACTACTTTTGCAGAAGTACCTTCTTGTTCAAACACTTCAATGATAGCATGTTGTAAGGCATCTACTCCCTCTTTGGTTGAAGCAGAGGTTTTGATACATGGTACACCAAGGATAGAAGAGAGTTGCTTTTCATCTATCTCTATACCTTCTTTTTGGGCTTCATCACTCATATTGAGTGCTACAACGACTTTTTTACCTGTTTCGAGTAGTTGCGTTGTAAAAAGCAAATTTCTTTGTAAATTAGTAGAGTCAACGACATTGACGATAATATCATACTCATCACTTTGTAAAAAGCTTTTAGTTACTTTCTCTTCTATGGTATATTCTGTAAGAGAGTAGGCTCCGGGAAGGTCGATGATATGCACTTCATAATCTTTACAAGCAGCTTCGTCGCAGATGTTAAATATCACCTCTGTTTTATCAACAGTTACCCCGGAGAAGTTTCCGACTTTGAGTGTGGCATTAGAGATGGCATTGATAAGTGAAGACTTTCCTACGTTAGGTTGTCCTGCTAGTGCAACAACAATTGGTTTCATGAATAATGAATCCTTATATTTATTTAGAAGTAAAATGAAAATTATTATCATTTAGCTTTCTCTAGGAGTAATTTACTCTTTTTATTCTTAAATTATGTTAAATTGACATTCATTATCATAAAAATGATATTTTAATTTCTCTATATGTGGTTTGTTTGGGATTTGTAGATATATTAGTATTAAATGAGAAGAAAGAAAATCCCTAACACTCTCATAAAGAAAGTGCCATTAAGGAGGTTTTTGGGATTAAATAGAATTAAAAGCTTGTGCTAACTGTACCTATAATATGATCTTCATCATATATTGAACTTGCATCTGAACTAAAGTCAGTGTAAGCTACACTAAACTCAAATTTACCCCATGATTTTGAAAGAGAAACAAGGTAGTTTGTTCCAACTTTATCATAATCACCATAAGATGCAGCAAGTGTGAATTCCATAGGTAATTCAATATCACCACCCACTTCCCAGTAATCAGTAGTATCAACATTACTATCTACTGCAAATGAATATTTACCATTTATACCAACCATACCAAAGTCATACCCTAGACCAACATATAGCTCATCAAAGTTAAATGCATCAGATTCATTTGGGTAAGCATAGTATATATAACCTATATCAAATGCGATACCGGCGATCTCATTTTTATATCCACCATAAAAATCTGCTTCTAGGTTATTGGCTGTATCACCAAACTCTATATTTGAACCCCATGTACCTAGGTAAAAACCTTTGTATCCTAGATCGATCCCACCTTGAACTGCCGGAGAGTTAGCTGATTGAGTCATACCTCTCCATACATAGTTACTTGTAATTGCTAGGTTTGCACTTGCTTCAAATGCAGATTCTACAGCTACCGGTGCTTCTACTACTACCGGCTCCGCAGGAGCAATATCTCCGCCTGCAAATGCAGAACTTACAGCCAATACTGCCACTAAACTTAATTTTGTAAACTTCATGTTATTTCCTTGTTTGATATGTTTTGATGAAGTATATCAGTAAAGTTAACGGAAGATGAACATAAGTATGATTAATTTTTAAGCAATTAGAGTTTTAATTATATTTGAGTGTTTTTAAAGAAGTCTCTGACATACTCATAGCCGGAATACAGAGTCAGAACAACAGCTATCCATAGGAGGATCTCTCCACCAGGCCACTGCATGAGTAAAAAACCTATAGCTATCATCTGTACAACTGTTTTGACTTTACCCATCCATGATGCTGCGATGTCCAGGCCTTGACTTACAGCAGAGACACGAAGTCCAGTGATAAAGAGTTCGCGGGTAATGATAAGGAAAACTGCCCAAGGTGAAGCAGATCCAAGCATCATAAGTCCTAAAAATCCTGCAAGAGTGAGCATTTTGTCTGCGAGAGGATCAAGTATGGAACCCAGCACGGTTACTTGATCGAAAGTTCTTGCAATGTAGCCATCAAAAAAATCAGTAGTAGAAGCAAGTACAAAGATAAAGGCTGCAATGTAGTTGAGCCATGATGGATGTATGCCTTCAAAGATAGAGGCATCTTGATTAACCAAAAAAAGAAACATGACAGGAGCAAGAAGGAGACGGATAAATGCTAAAATATTAGGGATGTTGAATATTTGTGATTTTGACATCTTCTTTCTCCTTATTAATGTACTCTTTTCTCGTTCCCATACTTTGTGTGGGAATGCATACTTCAGTACTTTACTAAATTTCCCATTATAATATATCGAGGTGTTGTTTCTCTTCTTGCTTTTCTAGAAAAGTAAGCAAAAGTCGTCATTGCTCTTAAATCGCTTTGCTTTCAAGGGTGTTCGCAATGACAAAGCACGCTTTGCATGATTAATGCATTGTTTTAACGGAAGGTAGTTCCACCATCAACTACAAGTGTTTGACCAGTGATCC
The DNA here is from genome assembly GCA_002085305.1 of Epsilonproteobacteria bacterium 4484_65. Taxonomy (GTDB): domain Bacteria; phylum Campylobacterota; class Campylobacteria; order Campylobacterales; family Sulfurovaceae; genus Sulfurovum. Next base: position 5,944 of record NATJ01000044.1, read on the forward strand.
AGCTTGCATCGTCTGTACAGAGGAAATAGACTGAACCGGCAAGATCTTCTGGACTCCCCATTCTGTTAACCGCTGAACGTTTAATAGTTTCAGCTTTTACTTCTTCGTAGTTAGTAAATGCTTTAAGTGCATCTGTGTCTATAGGACCACCAGAGACGGCATTTACACGAATACCCATTTCTCCTAACTCTACTGCTGCGTAACGGCTCATAGCCTCTACTGCTGCTTTGTTTGTTCCGTGACCTGCATAGTTATCGATATAGATCAAGTTTCCTGTTGAACTTAGTGTAACTATGGCTCCCCCACCGACTTTTTCCATACGAACGGCAGCCTCTTGTGATCCACGTACAAAAGCTCCTACAGTTGCTGTATATATGTTTTGAAGACCTTTACTTGGTCTGAGTTTCATGAACTTACCATAACCACCAACTACAGGACGGCCATAGATCATTGCATTTGAGACAAAGAAATCAACTCTGTCAAAATCTTCATCTATAGCTAAAAAAAGAGGTTTGAATTCATCCAATTCTAAAATATTAAGAGGATAAGCTTTTGCTTTAATACCATATTTCTCAGTTAAGTCAGCTGCAATTTCATTTGCTGCTTCTTTGTTGGAATTGTATGTAAATGCAACATTTACACCGTTTGATGCAAATTTTTCAGCAACAGCTTTACCAATACCTTTTGTTGCACCAGTAATAACTACTGTTTTCCCCTTCATATTCGACATATTACACTCCCACTATTTTATATTTTTTCATAACTTCTTCAATTTTCTTCATATTCTCACTACTTGGAGCTACAAGAGGCAACCTGTATTCCAGTGTATCTGTTAATCCTGCAATATACATCGCAGCTTTGATAGGTATAGGGTTACTTTCACAGAAAAGTACTTTATTGATCTCAAAGAGCTCATCATTGATAGATTTTGCCATTTTAAGATCGCCCTTAAGTGCAGCATGTACTAATGCACTTTTTATATCTGGTAAAAGGTTAGAGGTCACAGAAGTAATACCTTTTCCTCCACTTGCCAAGATGGGAAAATCAATGACATCATCACCAGAGAAGAGATAAAGATCAGGGATTTTGCCAAGAAGTTCAACTGTACGCTCCATAGAACCGGTTGCTTCTTTGATACCCATAATGTTCTCTACATCATCAAAAAGTCTTTTGACTGTGTCTGGTAAGATATCAACACCTGTTCTGCCCGGTACATTGTAAAGCATAAAAGG
>NATJ01000045.1 GCA_002085305.1 Epsilonproteobacteria bacterium 4484_65
ACCCATACCATACCTACACCCATGTTGAAAGCTCTGTACATCTCTTCTTCATCCACATATTGGCTCATAAACTCAAAGATAGGAAGCACCTTGATAGAATCTTTATTTACAATAGCTCTCATGCCCTCTGGAAGGACTCTAGGGAGGTTTTCTACGATTCCCCCACCTGTAATGTGGGCTAGGGCTTTTACGTACTGTTTATTGGCTTTATACTCTTTTACATAGATACGTGTTGGCTCCAAAAGTGTATCAACCAAAGGCTTGCCTTCAAACTCTGTCTCAAGACTCATACCCAGTTTATCAAAAAAGAGTTTTCTTACCAGTGAATACCCGTTAGAGTGAACACCTGAACTTGGCATAGCGATGAGGACCTGCCCCTCTTTTACATTGGCAACGGTATCCATCTCTGAACGCTCTGCAATACCTACAGCAAAGCCTGCAAGGTCAAAGTCATCATCTGAGTACATCCCTGGCATTTCAGCTGTTTCACCACCTACAAGCGCACACTCTGAACGGCGACAACCCTCTGCGATACCGGCAACCACATCTTTTGCATTTTGGGGAAGCAGTTTACCTGTTGCATAATAGTCAAGGAAGAACATCGGTGTACCGTTATTACAAATAAGGTCATTGACACACATTGCCACAAGGTCAATACCTACTGTATCTAGTTTCCCACTTTCTATAGCGATACGAAGCTTCGTACCTACACCATCTGTGGCAGAAAGGATCACTGGCTCTTTATAGCCTGATGGAAGTGCATAAGCACCTGCAAATGAACCGATGCCACCAATGACGTTTTTATCAAAAGTTGACTTTACATCACTCTTGATCGCTTCTACAAATTCATTACCTGCATCGATATCTACACCGGCATCTTTATATGATATATTTGACATTAGTTATTGTCCTTTACGTTAGTCTCTTCACAAGGAGGAAAGATCTTCTTTAAAATGATAAGCCCCGGACAAAATCCGGTAAACCCGGCTACAAGAAGTGAGATCATCATCGCCAGCATCACCAAGAATGCCACTTTGAACATCTGAGCACCTGCCAATCCCATAATAAAACCTAAGATTATCGCCTGTATGATTCTTTGCATTCTTTCAGCACACAACATCTGAAATCCTTGTGAAAATTTTGCTGATATTATAGCTAAATTTAGCTGTTTAACTTGCGCCCAAGTTTTGCCTCTACCGAACCTATCTTTTTATTAAGTCTGCCAAGAGGTCCATCTCTCCAGTCTATTTTAATGGAACTATAGACCCGTCCACAATCTTTTTGCAACTCTTCATAGGCTTTATTAATAACAGCTAATACTTCTTCTACTGTTTCACCCTCTATAATGGTTCCCATAGGTGTAAGCTGATATTCTAATCCACTTTTATCTACGATGTCTAAAACTCTTGCTACAAATATGCTTTTACTTTGGGTTTGTTCGGTGGGGAACATGGAGAATTCTACTAATGCTGACATGGGTTAATCCTTTATTTTTTAAATTTCCTCTTATTTGAATTGAGGCGTTGTTTCTCTCTTCATTTTTTTAAAAAAACGAAGCAAAAAATCGTCTCTACTCTCGAATCGCTTCGCTTTCAAGGTCGTTCGTAGAAACAATAGCACACTTCGTGTGATTTAATGGGGTTTTTCTTATAATTATTTGGAGTATAATATCGTATGAATAATGAAAATATGATAATTATCGGAGCAGGGGCAGCTGGGCTTTGTGCAGCTATCACATCTGCAAGAGCAGGGCAATCTGTTGTCCTGCTTGAACAAAACAATAAGATAGGCAAAAAAATACTAGTCTCTGGTAATGGAAAATGTAACATAGATAACAAATACATCAACCTAAACCGTTTTCACGGACAAAACCCTAACTTTATAGAAGAAGTTTTAGAAGGATATGGTTTTAAAGCAGTAGAAAAGTTTTTTACATCTATAGGACTTGAACTAGTGGAGGGAAAAGAGGGGAAAATGTTTCCGATGTCTTTGCAGGCATCTTCTGTGGTAGAACTTTTAGAATATGAAGCCAAAAGAGTAGGGGTACAAATAATCTGTGACTGTACTGTAACGTCCATAGAGAGAAAGAATAATACTTTTACAGTGGAAACTTCACAAGGTACAAAAACCTGTGAAAAACTTCTCCTGGCTTCTGGTTCACTTGCAGCACCACAGCTTGGGGGTTCCAACTCCGGGTATGCTTTTGCCACAAAGATGGGACATACCCTCATACCACGCCATCCTTCACTTGTACAACTCTGTTCTGAAGAAAATTGGGTCAAAGCCTGTGCAGGGGTGAAAGTAGCCGGGCTAGCACAACTTTATGCTAATGGCGAGTACATCACAGAGAAAAAGGGTGACCTGCTTTTCACAAACTATGGTATAAGTGGACTAGCTATACTTGACCTAAGCCGTGAAGTCAGTACAAGGTTAGCCAACTTCGACTACTGCGAACTTAGCCTTGACCTTATGCCGGAACTTAGTAAGGAAAAACTTACTAACTTACTATTAAAACGTATAAAAGAGGGCAGTGAGAAACCTCTGACCCTATGGCTCCAAGGCGTAATAAATAAAAAACTTATTCACATCATAGTTGAACAGTCGAAATGTAAAGCTAAAACAGAAAAAGAACTCAACAGAAAAGAGATAAACAAACTCGTACACGCCATCAAAAACCTAAAACTAAGCATCAACGACACCAAAGGCTTCCAAGGTGCAGAAGTAGCCACAGGAGGTATAAACACCAAAGAAGTTAATCCTCAAACTATGGAATCAAAACTCGTATCAAACCTTTTCTTTGCTGGAGAGATATTAGATGTTGATGGAGACAGGGGAGGGTTTAATTTTCATTTTGCTTGGGTTACGGGAATGAGAGTAAATAAACTTCTCCATTAATCACGCAACGCGTGCTTGTCATGGCAAACACCCTTGTAAGCAGAGCGATTTGAAAACCATGACGACTTTTGCATACTTTTCTAGAAAAGTATGAGGAGAAACAACACCTCAGTTAAAATGATAGGAAATAGGGGAGGGGAAAGAAGTAAAGTATTATGTTCCCATATGAAGTATGGGAACAAGTTTAAAAATTATTTAGCGTTCTTTTTATCTCTTGCTGCTCTTTTTCTCACTACCGGATCAAGCGATTTCTTACGAATTCTAACAGAAAGTGGTGTAATTTCGATCAACTCATCATCTTCTATCCACTCCATCGCAGACTCAAGCGTGATCTGTCTTGGTGTGACCAGTTTGATCGCATCATCTGCACCTGATGTTCTCATATTAGTTAATGCTTTACCTTTAAGTGGGTTCACATCTAAGTCACCTGGTCTTGCAGACTCTCCGATAACCATACCTGAGTACACTTTGTCCTGTGGCTTGATGAACATAACACCACGTGACTGAAGATTGAAGATAGAGAAGGCTACTGCTTCACCATCATCCATAGACACAAGCGCACCCGGTGTTCTAGACTCAACTGTACCTGAGTAAGGTCTGTACTCTAAGTAAGAGTGGTTCATGATACCTTCACCTTTAGTGTCTGTTAAAAATTCATTTCTAAACCCAATAAGTCCACGTGCAGGAATTTCAAACTCTAGTCTTACTGTTCCATCAGGCATTGGATTAAGTGAAGTCATATTTGCTTTTCTTTTCCCTAGTTTTTCAATAGCAACACCTTGGAACTCTTCAGGAACATCTACTACCAGGTGCTCGAATGGCTCCATCTTCACACCATCTTCTTCTTTTGTTACAACTTCCGGACGTGCTAGCATAAACTCAAAACCTTCACGTCTCATGTTCTCTGCCAAAATACCGATCTGAAGCTCACCACGACCTGAAACTTTGAATGATGCATCACCTTGAGGCTCCATACGCATAGCAATGTTTGTCTCCATCTCTTTCTCAAGTCTCTCCGCGATCTTGTTAGATGTTACATGTTTACCTTCCTGTCCAGCCAACGGTCCGTTATTTACAGACATGATAACTGAAAGCGTAGGCTCTTCAACGTGCATAGGGTCAAGAGCAACCGGATTTTGTGGATCACATACAGAGTCACCTACATCAATATCGTTAAATCCTGCGATTGCTACGATATCTCCAGCTTCTGCTTCTTGGATCTCAATTCTTTCAAGACCTTTAAACCCGATAAGTTTAGAGATACGAGATTTAGATTTAGCTCCACATGCTTTAACAAGAAGGTACTCATCACCTTTTTTTACTTTACCGTTAAAGATACGCGTAATACCGATACGCCCAACAAAGTTGTCAGAGTCAAGTGTAAATACTTGTGCTTGCGTATCAGCATCCGGTGAACCAACAGGGTATGGGACTTTTGTAAGAATTGCTTCAAAAAGTGGCGTCATATCTTTGTTTTCATCTTCCATTTCCCATTTTGCATAACCATCACGTGCAGCTGCATAAAGTACCGGGAATTCAAGTTGCTCTTCATTTGCATCAAGCGCGACAAGAAGGTCAAATACTTCGTCCATTACTCTGTCAGGATCTGAACCGTCTTTATCGATCTTGTTGATAACAACAACAGGGATAAGACCAAGAGCAATTGCTTTTTTCAAAACAAATTTAGTTTGAGGCATAACACCTTCTTGTGCATCTACCAAAAGAAGTACACCATCTACCATCTTTAAAACACGCTCAACTTCACCACCGAAATCAGCGTGACCCGGAGTATCGATGATGTTGATCTTGTGATCACCATATACGATCGCTGTATTTTTAGAAAGGATCGTAATTCCTCTCTCTTTTTCGATAGCATCGCTATCCATAGCTCTCTCTTCTACCTGCTGGTGAGCAGCAAATGTACCAGACTGCTGAAGAAGTTCATCAACAAGTGTTGTTTTACCGTGGTCAACGTGTGCAATAACGGCAATATTTTTAATCTTTTGCATAAAATATCCTATAGATGGGTGTAAGCAAACTGTTACGATCCCTATTTATTTTCGCGAATTATACCCAAATATTCTTCTATTAATCTACTTATAATGAAATACCATACATCTCATGATAAGTTTTCATTGCATACCTGTCTGTCATCGCTGCGATATAATCAGCGATGACTCTCTCTTTTCTGCGTACTTCAAAAAGCTCTTTCTGGTGAGGAGGTAACAGATCCATATCATCACTAAATGCTGAATAAAGCTCCTGTATACACTTTTTCCCGGCATACATTTTTCGTGCTATTTTTTCATGTTTATACAGTTTTGCAAGGAGCAGTTTTTTAAGCTTTTTGAGTTGCGTCGCTGTCTCTTTGGAAAAGCCCACCGGCAATTTCTCTTTAGCATTCAAAGTAGCTACAATAGGTTGATCTTCCCGATACATTTTCGCACCCGCTTTTGAATTTTCTATAAAATCTTCTACAAGCAATTTAATAAGTCCTGCAACAAAACGATGTCTATAAAGTTTTTCATCTCTTTTAACCCCCTCTTTTTGCACTACTTCATCTACTCTGAGACAAAGTTCATCTTCCAGTAGATTATCAAAGGTGATAAGTCCATACTTGATACCGTCATCAATATCATGAGAAGTGTACGCTATCTCATCTGCATGGTCTACTACCATCGCTTCAAGTGAGGGATGTTTTTCCAGGTCAAAACGTTGATCCAGTCCTTCCAAAAAAGGTTTTTTATAAGGGTATGAGTGTTTCAGCACACCCTCTAAAGTGGCAAAAGCAAGGTTCAGTCCATCAAAATCTTTATAGCGTTTTTCCAGCTTGGTCAACACCCTAAAGGATTGAAAATTATGTTCAAAGCCTAAAGGTCTGCCGTCTGCTTTAAGAAGCTTATCGAGTTCATCACCCCCTACATGACCAAAAGGAGTATGCCCCAGATCATGGGAAAGAGCAATGACTTCTGTAAGCGTTTCATTAAGCTTTAACATACGTGAAAGCGTCCGCGCAATCTGGCTTACCTCCAGCGAATGGGTAAGACGTGTTCGGAAATAATCTCCCTCATGGTTTAAAAAAACCTGTGTTTTATACTCTAAGCGTCTAAAAGAGCTACAATGAAGTACTCTGTCACGGTCTCTGGAATAAGGGTCTCTAAAGTCTTCTTCAAAAGAAAAAAAACGTTCATGGGATTGCATCGAATACCTTTAAATAATATTGCTATAATTGTATCAAAATAATAGAACTCTCTGATTAACGCAAGGTACTCATAATGGGTTAATCAGAGAGTTCAGTGGAGTGTAACCATGGAAAAAATAGAAATGTATCATATCGAATACGAAAAACCAAAAGTCACACTTTTACAAGAGTCAGGACTAGGCGTGGCTGAAATAGCTGCAAGAACATGTTATGACAGCTTCGAAAACTCTGAGAATGAATGTGTCAAAAATGCGATGCAAGAGTTAGATACAGATGCCATCAACAACATTGATGATTCTGACCTGCTCGCTAACTTGGCATGGGTACATCACCATCACTCCATCATAGAACATGCAACACTCAGTTTTTTGGTACAGGGAACTTCAAGAGGAGTACTTCAGGAACACGCACGTCATAGACTGCAAGCCATTTCTGTACGAAGTACACGATATACGATGTCATCTGTCATCAATGCATTTGTTGCTTCATTGGAAAGTAGTGACGGTTTTGCATTCTTTTTAGAAAAGGTGCTTGCACTTAACCTTTTTGTAGTCACTGATGAAAAATACTTGGCCATAGAGATAAAAGCCATGTATGATAAATTACAGTTTCAATATGAAAAAGACCATGCATTCATCACAAATGCCATCGCAAAATCATCTCTGCCTTTCATAGAAGATTGCAAAGGTGATGCACAAACCCTCTTTGAAGCTTTTCAAATGGGTAAGAAAAAAAGAAATGTGGGTGATGGATTTAAGCATATCGTCTCTGATAACTGGAAAGTAGATATGGTGGTTACCTTTAACATCAGATCTTTGAAAAATTATTTTGACCTGAGAGACTCCGGAGCAGCATGGTTCCAGATACAGTGGTTAGCCCAGGCGATGAAAGAAGTTACTCCACAAAAATATTTAAGATTAATTGATAAAAACTATAGAAATAAATAATTTATTAACGAAATATTAACGAAATATTAACGAAATATTGGTTTTCTGTTAAA
>NATJ01000046.1 GCA_002085305.1 Epsilonproteobacteria bacterium 4484_65
CGTCCACTTGAAAGTGTTTATCCCTTTGTATGGCTTGATGCCATACACTACAAGATCAAAGAGAATGGTCGCTATGTTTCCAAAGCCATCTATACAATTCTTGGAGTAAACCTCAGTGGCAGAAAAGAGATCCTGGGATTGTATCTCTCTGAGCATGAAGGAGCCAACTTCTGGCTGCAGGTTCTAACCGATTTAAGTAATAGAGGCATAGAAGATATCCTTATTGCTTCAGTTGATGGTTTAAAGGGTTTCCCTGAAGCCATTAATGCTACATTCCCACAAACAGAGGTACAGCTCTGCATCGTTCATCAGATACGAAATTCTCTCAAGTATGTGGCTTCCAAAAACCAGAAAGAATTTATGAAAGATCTTAAACGGGTTTATCAAGCCATCTCGAAAGAAGCTGCAGAATTGGAGCTTGACAGACTTGAAGAGAAATGGGGAGACAAATATCCTATTGTCATCAATTCCTGGAGAAATAAGTGGGAGAATCTTTCCTACTATTTCAAGTATCCAGAGGATATCAGACGAATTATCTATACGACCAATATTATAGAATCAGTCTATCGACAGTTCAGAAAACTGACTAAAACAAAAGGAGCATTTCCTAACGAGAACTCATTGCTAAAGCTAATATATATGGGAATTCAAAATGCCCAGAAGAAGTGGACAATGCCTATGAGAAACTGGTCTTTGACCATTTCTCAACTGGCTATCTTCTTTGAGGGAAGATTGGATAAGGCTCTGGAGTTGTGATATAATTCACTCATCTATCGGGTGACACAAAGTTCTGAACGGTCTCAACTGGACTTGATGCTATACCCTTTAGCTTCAATATCTCTTTTTGCCTTATCAAATATTTCATTCCAAAATGCCTTATCTCTCTGGTATTCTTGTTGTATGTTCATCAAAATATTTTCATACTGTCCTGTTACACTGTTTGCTGTTTCCTGTAGTTGAGCTTCTACATTGATACCACAGATCTTATCATCTACATCTACCGGTGCTGCTTCGCCAAAGAATTCATATTCGAATTTTTCCATTTCATCGATCTCATCACAGTAGCTTTTTATATCATATGTAGTTGCAGCAACAACAACCGGGATAGCTGCAAAAGGAATCATTTTCGGAGCAGCAGAGATCAACTTTTTATTTGCTCGCATAAGCTTTTTCCTGGTCAATCTGGCCCGTCTGTTCTTATATTTGGCACGCATCTTCTTTCGAGTAGCAAGATACTTTTTATTCTGTTTAAGAAGCGTCTTGTTTTTATTGGAAAGTTTGGTATTTTTCTTTAAAAGAGCACTGTTCCTCAACTTCAATGACTCAATGGTCGGATATAAACCACTAAGCTTATTATAGGTATAGATCAAGCCTGATCCCAACAAAAGGACCAATGCTATCAATATTGATAAAAGAAGTTTCATTCACTCTCCTAAACCTTTATATAAGTCACCTCAAAAGCCTTACAACTCCTAAATTCCTGTAGACGGTTACTCAGGTCAAGACTGTTGTTCATCTCATAATGTTGGAATATATCCAGTCCTCTGTCCAGTGAAATTTTCCATCCGGTGTCGGTAATGATATGTCTGGCATGTATGGTATTGTCAGCATCGAATTCCCAGGTAAATATGACTCCGGCATTCTGTACCACATCACGGATCTGTTCAAAGTTCTCAAGTTGGAGCATGGGGTCTCGGTCATCTTTGATGGTGACAAGATGTATCTGTACTTCATCTTCAATAGCTTTATGTTTGATCACCATCTCTATGAACTCCATCAGGTTTCTGATCTGGTAAAAAATACGGATATACGGATCGGTAATAGTGATCTTTTCGGCACCTTTGATGTAGTCGGAAAAAAGCATATCGTAAGAGATCCCCTTTTGGTTCTCTTTTATCTCTAGGTGCCCCTCTTTGGCTTCACTTTCTGCAGCTTGCAGCGGTTCCTTTTCTGAGGGTACTACTTCAGGCAGTTCTATACTTTCTGTATCTTCTGCTGACTCTACAGCAAGTGACTGATGATAGTACTTCGGGTACTCACTCTCTTCCAGCGTTGTCACATGATGTTTTCTACCCTCTTTATCTTCATAATAGAACTTGGTCTCGGCATAGGTATCATCTATGCGCATTAGTTGATCCTTGACCCTTTTACGACCTTCTATGGCATACTTTAGCACCTCTTCTATCTGTTCGACGGTGGCATCATCACCGGGGTAGAGGATTTTCATCAACCCTGAGAATGTTTTGTTGATCCCGTCTCTGTCTCTGGTAGATATCTCATTAGAGAGCGTAAAATGCTCTCTGTAACGATCCGAATAATCATCGTTTCTCAAAAAACGCAGTATCTCCGCAATGTAATCAACCACAAAACCGTAGCCACTAGAAAACATTTCACCACGAATGATGTCTATTTCCCAACCGGGAATATAAAAATGCAATCTATCCAGAAATGCCGAGTCATGGTATTTTTCAGGTACTTCTTCAAAGAGATCCGAATGTTTCAACATATAAGGAACGGTATGTGAGGTATTACCCACAAATACCATAGAGGCTTCTGCTCCAAGCGTTTCGATACCTCTTGAGAAAGATTTATTTGCCATGTAGTTTTTCATAATGTCTACAAGTGCTTTGTCCACTTTTTTCTTTTGCCCTGCAAATTCATCAAAAGCTACGACATTCCAGTAGCCCACCAGTCCAAGTTTTCCGTTGGAGTTGTTGACAAAGAGTTTTGGCACCGTTACCTCACCTCCGGATATCAAGATCCCGTGTGGTGAAAACTCAGAATAGATGTGAGATTTACCTGTCCCTTTGGGACCGAGTTCTATGAGGTTGTAGTTTCTTTCACAAAAAGGGATAAGACGAATAAGCTGCAGGATTTTATTGCGTTTCCCAAACTTCTCAGGGTCAAACCCAATGCTCTGTATCAGCATATCGATCCACTCATCAGTTGTGAACTTTTTCCGCGCTTCAAGATACTCATCATAATCAAAATTGGAAAGCTGTATCGGTTTGATACTGCTTAGTATCCAAGGGACTCTTCGGGTATCTTCAGAGTGTTCATACTCCACATCTGCAATACACCACACCCCACCCACCAAAAGTTTAGGATGTTTTTTGACGGTATCTGCATCTATCAGCACATTTTTTATCCCCAGATTGGCAAAGCTGGCTTCATAGACATCACTCTTGTCATTGAGCTCGACAGAGATCTTGTCTATGACCTTGTGTCTTCCCTTCTCCCGTATGGTAGAGCGTACAAGCCCTGCTTCATTTCTATGCACATAGTGTTTGCTCAATATCTCTTTGACAGTGTTAATGCCTGTCTCTATGGTAGCTTCATCATCTGTAGCACAGTACTGTCCAAGCAGGTATTCCAGCACATAGGAAGGTACGATGGCATTGCCTTTTACGATCTTTACAAGATCTTTGCGCACCACTACACCGGGGAAATGCTCATTTATCTTTTCATCAAGTTTACTTTTCATGCCATTCCTTTACAATCCGAAATCATTGAACATAGAGAGTTTCAATGTAGCATCCACACTTTTGTATACCGGTTCTTCCGTGCTGTGAGAGAGTACTTTTTTGAGTACCAGCTGTATGGTTTGGTTGTTGTACTGTTCTATATTCTGTTTAAACAGAAAGTTGAGTTTAGTCTCTCTGTTCCTGCTGTCTGTCCCTGTGCTGTCAAAAGTAACTGTTTCCACCTGGGTTAGTAGTTCCCCATCTTTGGAGTAGAACCCTGCTTTCAATGTGAGAGGCTGTATCTTCTCTGTTATCGGATCTTCCTGATAGAGTGAGACCGATACGGTATTGGTCGTGATCCTCGGCAGTGCCATGACCTGCACTTCAACCTGTCTGGTATCATCTTTTCTCTTTTTGCGTATCGTGATCAACGGTATGACCAGCTCCTGTAGACTGGCAGCACCATGTACAAAACGGTTCCCTCCACCCTGCACTCTCATTTTATTGATAGACTTGGCAAGCAGTATATCATTATCTCCGGCAATACCCAACGCTTTGGAGGTAAATTTGCTCGTGCAGTTATCTGCTTTAAGCCCTTTGCCTATAATGAAGCGTCGGTTCATTTTGATCGGTTTGGCTATGTCCTCAAATTTACAGAACTCACTCTCCTTGGTCGGTGTATTGTGGTACAAGAATCCATGGTCTGCCGTGATGAAAATATTTTGACGGTTGAACCCAAGTGCCTGCTTTATGAGCTTCATGAGTGTGCCAAAACTACTTTCCACTGCTTCAAACACTCTCTCTTCTGTACTGAGCTTGTCTCCTGTGGCATCTATCTCGTTATGATAGATGTAGATGATCTTGTTCTCTTTGACAAATGCCCGTCCTTCATCTCTTCCCAAAGCAAGAAATTCCTCATCGCCAATGGCAACACTCTTTGCATAGTGATTTTGAAGTATTTTGTTTCTGTTGTTCATACCGCTGCTGCTTTTGCCGTCAACATATACCGTATCATTGGTGTCCCGCAATGCCAGTTCTTTATGGGGGAGCAAAGATGCCATACCCAACTGTGTATACGAAGGCAGAGAACAGACCATACTCTCCATCTCCGTAGTAAAACGGTTCTCCCCTGAGATCCTGTCACTCATCTCCATACCGCATTCGTAGCGCAATGCATCGGAGATGATGACAATGGCATTCTCTTCTTTGTCGACAAACGGCTGTATCTTCCTACTAAAGAATTGTCTCTGCGCATGAGGAGCACTGTGGTCATACGCTTCAACATACGCATTGAAGTTCTCATTGAGTTTTCGCAAAAATCCATTGAGGTAAATGTCATCTATCTTGTCACTCAATGCCTTGAGCACCTGTGCATGTTCCGCTCTGTTGCGGTGTGTCATGTATTTTCGGTAGTAGTAGTCTATCTTGTGCCACTGCTGCACATACTTCTCTACCCCGTCATCAAAGCTGACCATACTGAAGTTTTCCTCTTTGATCATCCGTATGAGTCTGGCAGCAAAACGCAAAGACTGGTACAGATCGACATAGACTTCATACCAGCAGGTATTCTCCCGTGCAGCGATGATCTGATGTATCTCGTCAAAATCAACCTCTTCCTCCATCAGCTTGCTCATGAGGCTTGAGAGGATAGATCTTTCACACTGCTCGTAGGTATCGCACGATTTGAGTACATTGCAGCTCAGTGCCTCTATGCTCTCCTCAAGGTGCAACGCCTGGGCTACCAGATTGGCTTTCTCTTTGTAGAGCGTTCCGTACTGCTTGCTGTCCATCCACTGTTTTACAAAGAGCATTGCTTCCCTGTTGAGTGTACTTTGGGAGTGGTCTACCGACCAGTAAAAATGGTTTTGCAGAAGTTTGTAGATAAAGTCTTCCATACTTGGCTTTTCACTGCTGTAGGCAAAGTCTCTCTCAAGCAGCATCCAGAGGTCTTTGTCCAGTTCCAGCTTCTGCACCGTTGCAAAGTGCTTCTCATGCTCAAGCAGTTTCAAGAGTATGGAGCTCATATTGACATCAGACCCTATGGCAACTGCCAGCATCTTCTGCTTCAGGCTCTCTTCGGTCTCATTGTCCGTTCTGTAAGTATGGAGTGCTTTCACCCGTTTAGGTGCGTTAAAGAACTTCAAATGACCGGCGACCAATGCTTTGAAACGCTGGTCAAGTTCCAGTTCGGTAAGTATGAGCGATGTTTTATCAGCAGAGAAGCTTCTGTATGCGAGCAAAAGGTCAAGCAGCCAATTCTCTTCATCTTCCGGTTGTGCATAGGGAGCGTACACCAGGAACTTGCTTTTTGGCTCCTCTTTGAGCATTCGGTACTTGAGTGTGAATTCATTGTTCTCTATCTGCACTTTTTGCACATCTTCAAGTTCCAGTGCTTCATACTCCTCTTTCAAGTTGCCATTGTCATCATACCAGAAGACAATGCGGTGGCTTTCAAAGAATTTTTCTAATGTTTGTTTAACTTTACTCATTGATAGTTTGTGATCTTTTTACTGCATCATCAATCATTTTCCTGACAGATGCATCCATGTTAAATTTTTGCATAGACTGATTGTTTCCAAAAAAGCTATCGGCTACCAGTTCTCTCTGTTTTTCAAGTATTTTCTGTGCATTTTTTAACGTTTCATTTTCTCTAAATATTTCCATCTGTTTTTCAATATATTCTTGAGAACCTTCTATCTTTTTAGCAGCTTCTATCATAGCACTTTGCATTTCGTTTATCTGCTCTACGGTATGTTTAAGCACATCGTTATTTAGTTTCAAAATTTGCTCCTATCTGTTCTTTTAAAAACGCTTCGTCAATATTTGCATATACGCTGTCATCCCGTTTATCAAGGAAATGCAGTATTACCTTTTCCTTATAGAAACTTTTTATTTCCAATACAGTCTTGTAAGAGTTTATGTTGCTTCTTTCAAAGACATCCAAAGGAACCTTTCTGTGTGTTACAACTTCTCTTGAAACCGCATATTCATAACAGATATCAGGATGATTATACAAATATGTTATCTCAATATTATAGCCTCTTTTGAGTAATCTTTCTATGTTTTGTTTGGCTTGTCCTATGCTGGCAAGGTTAGTATCGAGTATCATAGAGTAGCCATTTTTCATTGCGTAGTTAAAAAGCTCGTTAAATCCTCGGCTTGCTGCTTTTTGAAATAGATCTGAATTTTGCCCATCATAACCCACAGGCCTAAAGAAGTCTCTAATCTTATCTGTATCTATATGCAGAAGTGTTTTGTCCTCTTTTCCCAATGTTTCAGAGGTTTCTGTTTTACCTACACCACTCATACCTGCAGTAAAAATAGCGTACTTTTTTTCTGAAGGTTCAATACCCTGACTGTAGTGTTCCAAAAATACTTGCTTGTTCTCATTGAGATAATCAATGGCTTTTTGTTCTAATTCACTCATTTGCACAACCCCGTGATCGGATACAATATCTCTTTAAATCTACAGTAATTCACCTTCACCCCGTCATCAAGGTCTATCTCTACTTTACCCTGTGCAAAAGAGGTTAACCTGTCCCTGTCAAACTTGATGATCTCATCCATCTTCTTGTTGATGGCATCTATCTGCTTTTGGGCATCTTTTCTGACCTTGGCACT
>NATJ01000047.1 GCA_002085305.1 Epsilonproteobacteria bacterium 4484_65
GATCATAGAGGAACTCATGAGATATAGTATTAAAACAATAGATAGAAATTTAACTGCTTTCATAGATCAAAATACTCTCTTCTGCTCATATTTCATACGTATTGCATGATGTAATAAAAAATAGTCTATCTAAAATATACTGAAAGATATAAAAAGAAAAAGAGTAAATACGTTGTTACTCAAATGGACACACTTACTACATTTTAGTAATCAATAAGTATAATTTAATATTTAGTTCATATTTAGTTCACATTGATCTTTTACAATAAGAAATCCTAATAATTGGAGGGATATATGAAATATTCAAAAACACTAGGTTCGGTTGCTCTTTCAACACTTTTACTTTTGGGAATAGCAGGTTGTAGCGATAATGATACTACAGTAGTAGAGACACCCGTGGTAGAAGCACCCGTAGAATTATCATCAGATTTGGCAGCTATTGCTGAACTTGAAGCAGCAGAAGCAGCAGCAATAGCAGCTTCTTTAGTAGGCGTTACGGAAGCAGATAAAATTCCATTTGGTGATGGAAGCTTCTCTGCATTTGAGCGTGTAGCAGTTTTTCCAACAGTGAAAGATGCAGATGGCAATCTTGATCACGCAGCAACATATGCGAAAGTGGCAGAACTTGCAAATACGTTTGCTAAGCATGTAGCAAATATAGATGAACCAACCAGTGACCCTGCAACATTCAAAGGGGCTAACTGGATACTTGGAGGGACTGAGTTACCACCAACAAATAATTTAGGAGATGCAGATGTTAAGCATCATATGTTAGGTATTCCTACTAAGCTTCCTATTGATCCAAATGTTCCTATGTCACCGGCAAATACTAAAAAAGTAAAAGTAGTCGAAGTGTGTAACTCAAAATATGCAGCTAAAGCATTAGGTGTTATAAACATAGGTGGAGATGCAGGTGCTAAACTTGCCAATGGTATATACCATACTACAGCTCTTCCCTGTGAAGTTACTATCTATAATGACGAAGATGCAATATATGTAGATATGCTAAACCCTGAAACTATCTTTACTCTTTTCTTTACTGAAGTTTTCGATGCTGATGAGATGAACATTCCTGAGTTTAAAGCAGATATGATGGCTCTTCCTACGCAAGTTAAAAATGAAATTTTTGCCATGATATATAATGCATTTGACGCCAGTGGTGAGACATACACAAAAACATCTATTAAAATGGGTACGATATACTCAGCTATGTCAAAAGTAAAAGCAACTACTGACACTGCAAATGATGGTAAAGAGCCATATAGACATTACTCATATACAAGTGATGGAACAAAAGAGTTTACATCTTCTGATGCAAAAGCCATAGCAGCTACACTTATTTCAGTAATGACAAGTGATGAAGAGGGTACAGTTGGTTCTCAAGAAACAGCATTAAAAAGTATCTTGCCAAGTGAAATGGCTGGAGTACACCCTGCTTGGAGATCTGGTAGACTAGAGCCTTTAAAAGTACCGGGAGGTTCTTGGATAGTGGAAGCTTGTTCTCCTACATATGCAAAAGAAGCACTTACAACTGGTGAGTATCATACACCTGCACTTCCATGTGAAATAGCAGTGTTTGTCAATCCAGATGACAATAAAACGATTGATGTCTCAATTTTAAACCCAGAGTTTATGTTTGGTGCACTGTTTTCTGATGGTATGGCAAAAATGACAGCTGATGAAATAGCAGGATTTAATACAATCATTGATCATATTAATGGTGATTTAAAACAAATAGTTGATTATGCTATGGAAAACAATGTAACTGCTGGTACTTTTGATGGTACAAATATGAAAATTACTCCTGTAATTTACTAAAAATAAAAGCCTTTTGATTCCGGACTTATTTCGGAGTCAAATACTACACTAAGATATAATCCATTTTTCTCTTCTCTATCAAAAAATAGCAATCTTTGTTTTGAAATTTCTGCAATATAATATTGGATTAAACTCATATTTAAGACAGCATATTATATAATGAAACCGTTTATGCCTTATTTAAAAGTTAAACACACTGCAAAAAGCCAAACTGCCTGCGAGGGTAGGACGGAAAGCTATGGGTCTCACGTAGATCGCCAAGCCTACTCAGAAATCATTATTTTATCTGTCAATTACGAACATTTCTATATGAATGTTATTTTTGATGTTGTGATCTTTTTATTCTATTCATGGTTTGTAAAAAGATATGTTTTCGGGAACAGATGGGATAATAAACAGTACGTATAAGGATTTGCTTGAAACCAAAACTCAGTGAACTTTTATCAGCCTCATTTGAGTTCGAGGATTACAGCCCTTTACATACAAAAGTTCTACTGCTCAATGCAATGCTTTTCATTACAGCAGTACTCACCCTTTTATTTACAGTGATCCATCTATTTATTACCCAATCATATGATCTTCTTTTCATAGACCTCTCCGTTTTTCTTTCTTTGTCATATACACTCTACATCTTGAGAGCAAGAAATGATCATCAGCGTGCCGCATACATTGGGAATGCTGTTTTATTTACTGCCATTCTTGCTATAACACTCCTGCATCACGGTGAAAACTATACGCTGATCTGGACATTTTTCTTTGCTCCTTTTTCCATTGTCACACTTGGAGCATCACGTGGACTAATCGTCTCTTTCACTTTTATGCTAATGGTCCTGGCAGTTACCTATACAGGTGTGGGAGAGTGGCAAGAGGGTGCATGGAATACACAAAGTTATCTTAGATTCCTTATTGCACACTTCCTTATGTTGTATGTCATCTTTGTTATTCAAAATAGTAATGAAAGAGCCAATGGTAAGATAGACAGGATGCGTCGCTATGAGAAGAAGCAGCTCAAATTTTTTGAACAACTCTCTATCACAGATCCTCTAACGTCTCTGTATAACCGACGCTTCCTCAAAGAGATCTTTCCCAGACAGCTCTTTTCGGCTAAACGCAATGATAAACTGTTTGCTTTTTTTATTCTTGATCTGGACTATTTTAAACAATATAACGACACGTATGGACATCAAAAAGGCGACTGGGCCATAGAACAGACCGCCAATATTTTAAAAGAACATCTCAGACGAAGCAGTGACTATTCCTTTCGTTTGGGAGGGGAAGAGTTTGCTGCTATTCTCTTTGGAGATGATATTGATTGTATACACGACAGGATCAATGCGATCCTTCAAGCAGTAGCAGATCAAAAAATAGAGCATAAAAGCAGTGACGTAAAACCTGTATTGACCTGCTCTATTGGTGCCTGTATTATGGAAGACGACTCAGAGTATGACCTTGAAGATTTCTATAGTCTAGCAGATGAAGCCCTCTACAGAGCAAAAGACAATGGACGCGATCAAATCATTTATGCGCATCAAAATATATAGCTAATACACTCTTATTCTTTTAGTAGCCATTTTCGCTTTTTACCTATCTATATAACTCAATATTATGCTACTATATTTAATATAAAAGTTAAACCAATACAAAAGGAACAAAATATGGAATTAAAATATGTAGGTGCTAAACCAGCAGTTTCAGCTAGAGGGGTCTCGTTCGATCAAAGTAAACCAGACAGATATACATTTTTGAATGCTGCTGTTGAACTTTTGGAAGCATTGAGTTTCGAGCCGAGAGAGGACAAAAAGATATATCTTTACAATGTCAGTGGGAAAGAGCGTAGCGGCAGTGAATTGGTTGAGTTGCTTAAAAAACATTGTGCCAATCCTGAAGAGGCTTTTGCCAACGTTCAGGAAAAGACAAATACATTGATCGAGAAGTATACCAGCCGTGTCAAAGAGAATAATACGATCACTGCGGATGAGCGGAGAGCATGGCTTGGCAATATTGAGATCATGCGTGACTACTATCTGCAATATGTTACGAATGAGAGTGCCTATCATTGTGCACTTAATGCATTGGCAGACAAGATCCATAAATCACATATAGAAGAAGTGACATTTCCACTGGGCAGAAACCACGGTCTAGTGTTGAGCCATTTGGTTGATGTATTAAGGGATCATAGACCTCCTTATGATGCCTCATTGAGCATTGAAGCAAAAGATGGTGAAACTGTAGGTAAACTGGATATGAACCGACCTAAAGCTTTGAATATATAAGACAAAAAGGATAAGTATGTTAGCTTCTGTATGGGATTTTTTAACTAGGTTTACAGAGTTTTTTTTAAGTGCTCTTTTTCTGGCTCTGATAGCGTTGTATATTTATGACCGTTTTGTTCAAAGAAGGCATCAGCTACTCATTAGTTACCCGATCATTGGCCGTTTTCGTTATCTTTTTGAGGCAGCTCGGGAACCCCTTCGTCAATATTTTGCCGAAGAGACCTTTTATGAATCACGGGATAAGATCGATTGGGTTTATACCGCTGCCAAAGATAAACCAAACTATAAATCTTTTTCAGTTGCTCAGCCATTTTCCGGTTCACGTTTTGTTGTGAAACACTCTATCAATGTGAAAAATGAAGATGAAGTGTCAGATGATTTTTCTGTTACATTTGGGGGAAAAAGAGAGATTCCTTTCATAGCCAAAAGTCCCATAGTCCGTTCTGCCATGAGTGATGGTTCTTTAAGTCCCGAAGCAATACGTGCATTTTCTCTGGGAGCTTCAATCAGTAATTTTCCAGTCAATACAGGGGAAGGTGGTTTGACTTCAAATCATCTTTATACACTGCAGCCTGATCTTAAGGATGCTGATTATCTTGACATCATACCTGGTACACCTTTTGCCGAATTTGTATTTAATCTAGTTGACAAAATATTGAACAGAGCCTACGCGATCAAAGCATATAGAAAAGTACTATTACATAAAAGAACAGAAAATACCTATATTTATGATAAAGAGACACATGTGCTTTTCCGTGTCAAATGGGATGCCCCTCTAGATGTATTCCCCAAAGAAGTACCAGAATCGATCCCTGATATTATCTTTCAAATGAGTTCCGGTCTCTATGGTGTCCGTGATGAAAATGGAGAGTTTGATGAAGAACGTTATGAAAAAGTAATGCGTTTTTGCCGTATGACGGAGATCAAGATCGCACAGGGAGCAAAACAGACCGGAGGAAAACTCTCCGGAGCAAAAGTAAGTGCAGATATCGCTTATTATCGTGGTGTCGAGGAGGGTAAAGACCTCTTCTCCCCTAACCGTTTCCCTTATGCTGATACTACCGATCATCTTCTTGACTTTGTAGGAAAACTTCAAAATATCTCCAAAAAACCTGTAGGGATGAAAATCGTTATCTCTGATGCAAATGTTGTTGATACGGTCATTGCCGCAGCAGCCCAACGAAAAAAAGCCGGTCTTCCTCTTCCTGACTTCCTTTCAGTGGACAGTGGAGAAGGAGGGTCTGCGACTGCTCCGCTTGAGTTGATGGAATCCGTAGGGCTCACTACCAGGAATGCACTTTATGTTGTTGATACAACACTGCGAAAATATGGGCTTCGTGAAGATATCAAGATCATTGCCTCTGGTAAACTTCTCACTCCTGATGATGTGATCATCACGATGTCTATGGGTGCTGATGCTGTAGGTATCGCACGTGGATTCATGATGAGTGGCGGATGTATCCGTGCAAGGATGTGTTCAGGCTATGGAAGCCATCAATGTCCTATCGGGATGGCAACACAGGATCCCAAAAAGCGTGCCTCTTATATTGTCGTTAGAAAAGGACATGAGATCGCAAATTATCATAAAAATCTCCTAAAAGGGATGAAGACCGTGCTGGCGGTCATGGGCTTTGAACATATCAATCAACTTAGTAAGAAGAATCTAACATACAAAAACAGTAATGGTGAAATCTTTTTTGATATCGACAAGTATTTTAAGAAGAAATTTTATATATAATGGCAAAAGGCTTATTTTTTAATTCTAAAGAGAAATACTTTAGATAAACTATAATTCTACAATATGAGGATAAGGCATCATTCAAATGGCAATTTCACAAAAACAGATATATTCTATTGTTCTATCTGTCTCTTTACTTTTTCTTTCGGGTTGCGGGAAAGAAGAAGAAAAAGCAGCAGTAAAAGCCCCACCTCCTTTAGCCGTTAATACGGTGACGGTCAATCGTAAACAGTTCCCTTTATGGGTACAGTTTACCGGTATGACAAAAGCAGTCTCCGATCAAGAGATCCGTGCGCGTGTCTCCGGTCGTCTTGAAAAAAGATATTTTGAAGATGGTGCGTATGTTAAAAAGGGAGATAAACTCTTTTTGATCGAACCGGCACAATATCAGAGCAATCTTGATGCAGCAAGATCAAAGAAAATGAGAGATGAGGCAGCTTTGGCATTGGCTAGAGCAGACGTAAAGCGTTACCAGCCTTTAGTGAAAGAGGGACTGGCCGCCCGTTCAACACTGGAGCAGTATGAAGCAAAACGAGATTCACTTCTTGCTGCAATTTCTGCAGATGAAGCTGCCATCAGAAATGCGGAACTTGAATTGAGCTATACCCTGATCACTGCACCCATATCTGGTCAGGTCAGTTCACGTAAGGTTGATGTAGGAAACCTTGTGGGCTATGGTGAGTCTACAATTTTAACGACGATTGTTCAGACAGATCAAATTTATGCCTATTTTTCTCCGGCTGAAAAGTATGTACAGAAAATATATCGATATAAGTCACGAGAAGATCTGCCGGCATTTATTGAAGTAAGAGGACAGGGAGAGGATATTTTTAAACGGAAAAGACTGAATGGTTTTGTTGACTTTTCTAACAATAAAGTAGACCCTCTCACCTCTACTGTCACCATGCGTGCCACGATAAACAATGAAGATCATGCTCTCTACCCCGGTACTTTTGTGTATGTCAATGTATTTATTACAGATCAGTTTAACTTCACTATGGTACCGCCTCAGGCAATACTTGAAGACCAGTTGGGAAAATTTGTCTATACGGTAGATACCAATAATACGGCTAAACGTACCGCTGTCAAACCAGTGATCTCTGCACGTTATTATGTTTCCGTATCCAAAGGATTAAAAGATGGAGACAAAGTACTTATCTCAGGTCTGGTCAAGGTAAAAGAAGGACGAAGTCTC
>NATJ01000048.1 GCA_002085305.1 Epsilonproteobacteria bacterium 4484_65
GAAGCAGGATTATCAAAAACATTTTTAATCCCTTATATAGATCATTATGTTATCAAAGCAGATACAGAGGCTAAAGAAGTTTACACAAAAGATGCTAAAGACATTTTAGAGGCTAGTTAATCCTTATGCGTTTCTCCTTCGTTACCCTTTTCCCTAACCTTATCAAAGGATACTTCTCAGAAAGTATCTTAAAACGTGCTATCGAAGATGAGAAAATGTCTATTGATTTTTATAATCCACGTGATTTTACGACCGATAAACATAACCGTGTAGATGCACCCATGATTGGTGGAGGTGCCGGTATGCTTATGACGCCACAACCTTTAATGGATACATTAAAAAAGGTAAGAGAAGTCTCACCTAATGCGCACGTTGTGTTTCTCTCTCCTGTAGCAAAACCGTTTACGCAAAATGATGCAAAACGTTTAGCCAAAAAAGAGCATGTAGTGTTTGTCAGTGGACGCTATGAAGGTATAGATGAACGGGTGATAGAAGCTCAGGCAGATGAACTTTTTTCTATAGGAGATTTCATCTTAACAGGGGGAGAATTAGCCAGTATGGTGGTGTGTGATGCTATTGCCAGAAACGTTGACGGAGTGCTTGGAAAAAGGTACAGGTAGAACATTCATGGTAAGAAAAATGGGTGCTAACTCTGTTGGTGTTGAGAGAATCTTCCCACTTTACTCTGAGTCTATTGAAAGTATTGAAGTACTTAGAAAAGGTAGAATTAGAAGAGCTAAATTGTTCTATCTTAGAGAGCTTAAAGGTAAAGCAGCGCGTATTAAAGAACTAAGAAGAAAATAGTTCTTTCGTTCTATTTTACTTCATCTTCGGCTGAATGGGTTTTGCTCCGTTCGGTCACTTACTATAAGTAAGCTCCCTCTCTACACAAATCCCATTCAACCAAATCTAAAGCAAACTAAAACGAAATAATCTATTTTGCAAGTAATCTCTACTTTTTAATTTAATCGCTATAATACTTTTAAAAATTATTTAGGATACCTCCGTCATGTTATCAGCTATAAAAAACCGCTTGACATCACTTCTGCAACTCATACTGGTCATTATCTATATTATCTTCGAAGAGTTGATCTGGGAAGGGATAGCCAAGCCTATTTATGAGTTTGTTCACTCTCTTAAAATTTTACAAAAAGTAGAAGTTAAACTTCATAGTGTGAATGCTTCTGTGATATTGGTTATTTTTGTTCTTTTGCTTAGTATAGTGGAGGCTTTGGGGATATATGCCGGTATCCTTTTTGTCAGTGGTCAAGTAGTATTGGGTATGTCACTCTATCTCTCTAAAATACCTATTAAAATCACGTGAGATCTATATACAAACCATGGAGCGTTTGGCTACAGTAAAAGCAAATATCAAAAAAAGTCTTAAAGCTTTAAAGGCAAAATACTTTGCAAAAGAGAGTCCCTTTATAATAAAGATCAAACACCTCTACAAAACGGTGAAAGAGTCACTTAGTAAGTAGTGATGATGAAAAATAGACCATTATGGTTTTGGGTTGTTCCCTTAGTCCTTATTAGCAGCATTGTTGTACTTTTCAGTATAGAAGAGAGTCGAACGTTTCTTGTTGCTTTGCTTCTTCGTATGGTACTTTTTGTAAAAAAGAATATTCTTACCCTTTTAGCTGCTTTTTTTCTGGTAAAAGGAAAATTTGTTTTAAAGCTTTTTTTGAAAAAAATACTTTTACTTTCTGCTACAGGTTTGGGTAAACGATATATGATCGAACGTATATTTACACCCAATTTTAAAATACATTTCCTTGATCATCTTAATGATGATATCAAACGATTGATCCAGCATGCAAAAGAGAATTTTTATAGCTTTACTTTAGTAAAAAAGATCATTACGGTATTTACATTTATAGGTTCACTTGGTTTTGTGGGTAAGTTTATGGGTGGTATGCTTGCTGTGAAAGTTTTTGTTGCCAAAGTCTGGAGTTTCCTGCTTGTTATTTTTTTAAAGGTGGGTACAGCAGTTGTTTACTTCTTCACAGATTATCTATGGGGAAGCTGGTTGGCACCTGTTGTAGAGGTAGTCATTTTCTCCTGGTTACTCTCCTGGATGGAAAAAGTTCCTTTTTTAAACAGGGGGCTTCGTAAGATCTATGCTTTTTTACTATCGATCTTTGGATGGATGGAATATTATATAGAAAAGGTATTGCATATCCCTCTCAAACGTATTTTAAAGTGGTCAGTTAAGAAGATACAGTCTGCTATTCACAACTTTATAGGGTATGAGCGTGTTTCACTTTTTAAACGCTTGAAAGAGGTGCGAGAGTTAAATCCCAATAGTCATACAAAACTGATGAAAAAACGTAAAGAGAGTAAAAAGAAAGAGAAAAGTTATCTCTCTTCAAGAGATAGATTAAAGCTAAAAAGAGAACTAAGAGTCTCTTAATAAGACCTGTTTTTCATCGCTTGGCTTGCTTCACGATCAAGTGTTTTTGCTTTCATGTCTGCACGTTTATCATGTAGCTTTTTCCCTTTAGCGATGGCGATGCTTACTTTGGCAATATTGCGTTCATTAAAGTAGATCATCAAAGGTACTATAGTTAGCCCATCTTTATGTACTTTGACATAGAGTTTTTCCAGCTGTTTTTTGTGTAGAAGCAGTTTTCTTGGACTTCGTGTATCTGGTGTATAATGTTTATGGGCAGTTTCAAGGTGTGCGATATGTGCATTCATAAGATGCAGTTCACCTTGAATAAAACGACAAAAAGCATCTGCAAGATTGGCACGTTTCGCACGCAGTGCTTTTACTTCGGCACCAGAGAGTACGATGCCTGCTTCAAACTTTTCAAGTATCTCATAATCATGTCTGGCTTTTTTATTTTGAGCGACGATATTAATACCCAAATTAGTCCTTTAGTCTATATTTTCTAGAATTATATCATATAATTTGCTATGGATAATACAGAGATAACACCTTTAGAAATACTTTATCAGGATGACTGCATCGTAGCTATCAATAAGCCATCAGGCTTACTTGTACATAAGTCTCCAATTGACCGTCATGAAACCCAGTTTGCATTGCAGATGGTACGTGACCAGATAGGACAATATGTCTATCCTATACACCGTTTAGATAAACCTACTTCAGGTGTACTGCTTTTTGCTTTGAGTGCAGAAATACTTAAAATGATGTTTTTGCTTTTTCGTTCCCGTGATGTACAAAAAGAGTACATTGCCATTGTACGTGGATATACACATGAAGAGGATCTCATAGATTACCCGTTAAAACAGATGCTAGATACCAAAGAACAAAAAAAACTGGGTATTACCAAAGAAGCACAAGAGGCTCAAACCCACTATGAGTGTTTGGCTACAGTAGAGTTACCCTATGCAGTGAGCCGTTATCCAGTTGCGCGTTATTCACTTGTGAAGTTGTTACCTAAGACAGGAAGAAAACATCAACTCAGACGACATATGAAACATATCTTTCATCCTATTGTAGGTGATACTAAACATGGCAGAGGAGAACATAATCAGCTTTTTAGAGAGAAATTTGAGTGTCATAGGCTCTTGTTGCATTCTCATAGAGTCTCTTTTGTTCATCCTATAACAAAAGAATCAGTAGAAATAGAAGCATCAGTGGATAATACATTTGATGGGCTTTTTAAAATATTTGGATGGGATAGTATTAGTTATTAGATATAATATATTCATAATATATTAAAGGTAAAGATATAAACTATGAGTGAAGAACACAAAAATAACCCCCTACACGGCATCAATTTAAAACAGATCATGAATGAATTGGTCGATAAATATGGCTGGGATGAGCTGGGACAACGAATTAATATCCGATGTTTCAACTATGACCCCTCCATAAACTCCTGTCTCAAATTCTTGAGAAAAACACCTTGGGCACGTACAAAAGTTGAAAATTTGTATATTGCTATGATTAAGAAATAGATTTCTCCAAACACTATTATAAAACAATCATATACTGCATTAAGTTTAATTATATTATAATTTAATTATATGTGATCACTCTGATCTAGGTTTTTTTAATACCGAGGAGAGTAAAAATGGATATTCCTAACAGTAAAGAAAGAAGAGACTTTTTACAAAAAATGATGCAAGGCGTAGGGTATGGTGCACTGGGTATTATTGCCTGGAGTAGCTACTTGAGTCAGTCTCAGGCAAGGAACCTGACCTTAAGGCCTCCTGGTGCTCTTTTTGAGAAAGATTTTGTCAGGACATGTATTCGTTGCGGGATGTGTGTTGAAGCCTGCCCTTTTGATATACTTAAACTTGCCACCATCTCAGATCAAATCTCGATCGGGACTCCCTATTTTACACCAAGAACTGAAGCCTGTCGTTTGTGTCCGGATATACCATGTGCATCAAGTTGTCCTACCCAGGCACTCGACCTAACATCACTTATAAAAGAGAATAAACTCTCGATTAAGAGTGCACGAATGGGATTGGCAACGATCAATACCCAAACGTGTTTAGCTTACTTAGGGTTACAATGTACTATGTGTGTACGTGCCTGTCCTTATCCTGATGAAGCTATATTTCTACACAATGAACGAAATACACGTACAGATATGCATGCTTTTTTAAAACCGGTGGTTAACCCTGATTTCTGTACAGGATGTGGAATGTGCGAACATGCCTGTCCTACAACAGTAGCTTCCATAACCATATTACCACTGGCTATCTCAAAAGGGGATATCGGTTCACATTATGTTGTTGGTTGGAAAGAGGGCGATGAGTCTAGAATAGAGGACGATTCTACTGATGTGACACTGGAGAAAACCAAACGAAATGAAAAAAGTGTTATCGATAATCTTGATGATGTAGAAGGTATATTGAAAGGATTATATGATGAATAATTTTTTATATAAACATCGTTTTTTACTCTCACGAAGAATCGTACAAATAGCGTTGCTCACGATCTATTTTGGTGGAAATATGTATGGATGGACTCTGTTGCAAGGTAACTTGAGTTCTGCACTTATTTTTGGATTTATTCCTCTTTCTGATCCTTTTGCTACCTTACAGATGTTCTTTGCCGGTGCAGCTATTACGACAGATATTTTACTGGGTGTACTGGTTGTACTTTTTGTCTATAGTGTTATAGGAGGTCGTTTTTTCTGCTCGTGGGTCTGCCCTGTTAACATTATCACCGAAACGGCAGCATGGTTAAGACGTAAACTGAATTTGACAGACAAAAAGAAGCGTGTCACGTTTAGTCGTAATATTCGTTATTGGGTGATCGTAATAAGTTTGGGATTATCATTCTTCTTCTCTTTGGCAGCATTTGAAATGATAAGTCCTATCGGTATAGCATTTAGAGGGGTAGTATTTGGATTTGGCATGGGATGGCTTTTTCTTGTGGCTATTTTTCTCTTTGATCTTTTTTCACAATCCTACGGATGGTGTGGTCACATCTGCCCTTTAGGAGGATTTAATACACTCATAGGACGATACAGTATTGTTAAAGTGGTGCATGACAGTGATAAATGTGTACATGCACTAGAGTGCTTTAAAGTTTGTCCGGAGGTTGAAATTTTAGCAAAGGTAGGTAGGGAAAGTGTACCTATAGGTGGTGCATGCATCAAATGTGGCCGCTGCATTGAAGTCTGTCCAAGTGATGCATTTGAAGTGTCCATTGTAAGTATGGCAGGTATGGCAAGTATGGCAAAAGGATAGATGATGAAAAATATTTTACTCATACTGGTTTTGTTTTTTACAATCATCTCTGCAAAAGAGATCACTCCTTATAAATATGTGCAAGCCAGTGAAGCAGTGACAGATTTTGTGAAAGTAGACAATCTTTTGATCATAGGTACAGAGGAGGGGATCATTGATATTTATGATCTTGAAAAAGATGAACTCATAGATCAGATCAAACTTCCCAAAGTAAAAAATATCTTTGGTAATGATATACGCTCATTGATCACAAGTGTAGATTATCATCAAGGTAAGATTATATTTATAAAACGTTTGCTTAGTGGATATCATGAACTCTATCTTTATGAAAATAAAAAGCTTGTCAAGCTTATTGATGCCTCTAAGTATTTTTCACTCAAAAAAGTAAAGTTTGTAAATGAACAAAGCGCTATGATAGCTTTTATGAGTAATGAACTTATATTATATGATCTAAAAAACAGAAAAATAGTCTATAAAAAATTGTACAATTTGGCAAGTTTGTCTGATATGATTTTTGATGAAAAAAGAGAGTATGTTTTTACGGCAGATGAAACACCACAGATCAGTAAAATAGATATTTTAACTGGAAAAGTAGTGCAGAAATATTTTAAGGCCAATAAACGGGATATCTTCTCCATAGATTATAAAAATGGAAAGCTTCTGAGTGGAGGTAAAGACAGACGTGTCATTTTATATCAAACACCTGAAAAATACACTATGACTAAAGGAGACTTTTTTATTTATGATGTTGCACTGAATCCTGATGCTACAAAGGCGGCTTTTGTAAAAAATGAAGAAAATGATATATCTGTCATAGATACCGCTAGCATGGAAGAGATAATGCTTTTAAAAGGGCATGATCAAACCATTATAAAAATAGATTTTCATACCTCAAATGAGCTGATCTCTGCTGATGAAGATGATCGGCTTATGTTTTGGAGGTTGGAGTAACCTCCAAGAGTAGCATAAGAAATTTTAGTACTCTTTTAGAACATTGTTGATCTGTACATATGCTGTTATAGGTGTTGTTTCAAAATAGAAAAGATCATGCTTTTTTGCAAAATCTCGTGTCATTTTTTGTACTTTTAAAAGATTGAAACGAGGTGCTTTAGGGAAGAGGTGATGTTCTATCTGTGTATTGAGCCCTCCATAGAACCAGTGTACAAAAGCACCACCTGTCAGTGAGCGGCTTGTTCTCATCTGTAGCTCCAGCCATGAGAGTTTTTTACCTTCTTCTTCCTTGAAACTTTCACATCCTAAATGGTTTGTAATAAATCCAAAAGAGAGCCAAGGAGAGAGAGTAAAGTTTACAACAAGCGCAACGATAAGCGTATTTAATCCACCTATCTGAAAGATAAGTGTTCCCCATATGATCGGCCAGTGCATTAACATGAGTGCAAATTCACCCCAAAGTTTACGTTTGATCACAAAACTGTAAGATTGAGCAATGAAAGCAGGAAACATAAAAAACTGTGCGCCCCAAAATATAAGATATTTATATTTTTTGACAAATGGATTGCTTCCTTTATCTTGTGTAAATGCACGATCCAAGGCAAGTATATCTTCATCTTTTTCTTCAATGTTACAATAAGTGTGGTGATTGACATTATGTTTAAAGTCCCACCAGGAAGAGGAGTTACTCAGTATAAACGCAGAAAAAGGATAAGAAAGTTTTTTTGAGAGAGATTTACTTTTAAAATACTGGGTATGCAAAACATCATGAGAGACAAATACAGCACGTGTCATGACCAAGGTAATAAACAGCCCTAGAAGTATAGGGTTCCACATGGGTGCAGTAGCCAGTGCAGCCACCATAGAACCAATGACAGCTATCATTTCTATGGATCCACGAACAGGTATACGCTCCAATAAACCTGCTTTACGTACTTCAGATTTTAGTTCATCGAAGATATCCGGATATGGGGTGGCAGTTGTAGACATGAAAATACCTCTATTATATTTATTGAGATTATTATAACTTTTATACATTAAGATAATGTAAAAGAGAATATTAGTAGTTCTTTAGTCTGAAAAATGTACTTCCACTTCCGGAAAAGAACCAGCCTTCTCTATCTAACTCTTCTAACTCTGGGTATGCAACGAGAGCTGCTGGATAGAGATCGTTGAGGGCTATGGGATCGGGTACTAAATTTAACAGAGTTCTGGAGTCCAGTCTTTCCCAGCCAAAGAATGAAGCAAGAGAGATGTATTGCAGTAAGTATTTGTTGAAAGTTTTATAGACGACAGTAGTGTCACAACCTATCTCTGGAGTGTAGAGTTCAAATTCTAAAGGGGATTCTTCAAAGGCTTCGACTATTTCACCAAAGCCAGATACATTTGCAGAAGGGTAATTATAGATGAAGAAGGGGAGATCAGCACCTATGGTGCTTCCTATTTTGGCTAATGCTTCTGTATCTATCTGTAGATCACAAACCTCATTGACCAACCGCATGAAAGCCGCTGCATCTGAACTTCCTCCTCCTAAACCGGCCTGGCTTGGGATTT
>NATJ01000005.1 GCA_002085305.1 Epsilonproteobacteria bacterium 4484_65
ATCCTTTCTAACCCGAAATATGACTTATCATAACTATTCACTGAGCAATACTTATGCAATGGTCATTTTACACCTCTCTCTAATGTATAAACCGTCGCGTTTTTGATCTTTTTATCGACCGATCCTTCAAAACCCTCTTTTTTGAGTTCTGCTATAAGCACATGCATAAACAATCCATGTGAGATAATAAGTACATCTTCTGTCTCTTTGAGCTTCTCAATGAAATCTCTGGCTCGTTTGATCGTATGAGATCTGTTTTCTAGACTACGCAAATTAAAATACCAACGCAACCTGTCAACAAACAACCAAAGTTTCTTTGGCAATTTTATCTTCCCTGACATAAATGTTCGAGCATCCACCTCAACCAACAGATCACTTGTTTTACTTTCAAGTGCCAAATATACAGCACTCTTTATAGCTCTTTGCTGAGAGCTCACAAAAACCTTATCGATCTTCTCAGGTAGAACTACCTCACAGTATGCCAATTCCATGTTGTCATACTGTGCTACCCATGCTAAAAACTCACCTGAATCCATTAGACCTTTTTGTTTATCTTTCACACGAAAGTGTCTCAATAGATGGATCTTTTACAAATTATAGCACCTCTCTTTGCTTCTTCGTCAACTTGGAAAACACTAACTCATACGAATGATCTATAAGTTCTTTAACACTCTCATCATCTACATCGCTATCGGTCAAGGTTACTGTATTCCAATGCTTTTTATTCATATGATATCCAGCTCTTACACCCTCATAGATAGAACGAAGTTCAAGTGCATAGATAGGGTCACATTTGAGATTGACTTCCAGGGGTGTCTCATCGGCAGTCAATGCAAACATTTTTTCTGCTATGCGGTACACACGCACTTTTTCATCAAACGGATAATCAAAAGTAACACCGTGTTTGTTCAATAAATAGCTGTCTAATTGTTTAAAGTTCATGTTTTTCCTTTTCATCACTTCACTTTATGCACATGATAGCCCTTACGCTTAAGATATTCCAAAATACTCTTCTGTCCTAAAAAGTGCATCACTCCAAAGGCAAACAGATAACGTTTTGTTGGATCTTCTCTAAGTAATGAATCTATCCTTTGAGCCATCAGTCTGTTTCTATCATAAAGAAGCACTTGCATAAACTTCTCTTCAAATTTTTTATACTTCTCTATCTTGAACATTGTCCCTTCTATAAAAGCCATCATCTTCTTTTCATTACCTTCCATATAGAGGCTTTTCATCTCCTCTATAAAGTCATTACTCTGCTCAAGATAATCCAAAGTAGACTCCAACCCCATGATCTGTTCTTCTAAAGAAAACATGTCCATAGCCCTTATCTGTTCTTCTATGGTTTCAATACCACCTACACCCTTATTTTTACTCTGGGCATAATGGTAGATCTCACTATCGATAGCTTGTACCATAGGGTATTTGAGTTGATTTTCCAACATAGAAGTCACTACAGAGAGTACCCAGATCTTCATTTTATCAAAAGGTATGAGGTTTAGTTGAGGATTGATCTGCTTGATGTAGTTTTCTGTTCTGTGGTAAAGTGGTTTGGGAATGATCTCTTCTAAACCTTTATTATCACTCCTCAGCATCAAAGCTGCACTCTTTATCTGAAAACTTGCATCCATAGGGATTTCAGTACGAACCTCATCACTCTTGTCTATGGCAACTTTAAGTGATTTAGGAAGCATCTGCAACTTAGGATCACCCAGATGCATCGTCCCAAAAAGATAAAAGGTCTGCTCAGCCTTTTTTACTTCCCATAAAAATGGATTCTTTATACCCTCATTTGCTAATGATAAAATGGTTAGACTTACTAAAAACATTAGTAGTTTAAATAGTTTCATGTTTATTCCGTAATTTTGTTTTAATCAAGTATAGCAAAGTTTATACTTCAAGAATAAATCAAAACCTTATAACGTCATATATTTTAAATGATGCTAGTGATATATTTTATAAAAAATAATATTCTCTGGTATAAATCATCAATATTGTAGAAATCAAACCAGAACAAAGCCTGTATACATTAAACTGCAACATAAGATAAAAGGCATAATTACATGAATAAAGATTTACAATCTATCCAAGCAGATAGACCGAATATTATAACTACAGAAATTGAGGCTATAAGCTTCTATCGTAAAATGGATACAAAGGCGACTGTTGAAGAAATGATTGCAGGAAAGTATGTTCTTGTTGAAGAATTTTATAGCAATGGTTTACAAGTTTTAAATGAACTAAAAAGAAACCTTTTACTTAAACATAAGGACAAAAGTTTTCAAGGGCAACGCGATTATCGTGCTGCATTTAGAAAAGCTTCACATAGATTATTACTGAAAGTAAAAGACAATAAACTCATGGTTAAAAAATCTCCTGATTTTGGTTGGTTAGAATTGTTATATCCTGATACATCAGAATTCTATGTATCTTTTCCTGACGTTCAAGGCATGAATAGCTCATGGCAGTGGTATAAAAAGGGAATTGAAATTAAAACGTTAAATTTAACGCTTCACCCCTTTTATGGGACATATTTTCCAACAAGATTTGATCATTTAAAGTTATTTGATAAATGGCTAAAAAGATATGATGGAGCAAAGGATAACGCAATAGAAATTGGTGTAGGATCTGGTGTTTTATCATTTCAACTCATCCAAAATGGTTTTGAAAATATCTTCGCAACTGACATAAATAAAAATGCAATTATCGGTGTTTCGCAGGAAAGTAAACGATTAGGATTTGAAGATAAAATAACACTGAATCATGGTGATTTATTTGAAAATTGTGATGTTAAAGCTGATGTTATTGTTTTTAATCCTCCTTGGCTACGTGCAAAACATACATTGGAAGAGGGAATTGATAAAGCCATGTATTATGAAGAGGAACTATTTCCAAGATTTTTTGAGCAAGCACAAAAGCACCTTTCTCCTGAGGGGAAAATAGTTCTCATATTCTCAAACCTAGCTCAAGTAGTCGATGAAGAAAGCACTCATCCCATCATAGAAGAATTGCAAAAGAATAATCGTTTTAGAAAAGAATTGCACCTAAAAAGAGATGTAAGAGCTTCATCAAGAAGAACAAAACGTAGAGATTCTAGAGATAATGAAAAAGTTGAATTATGGGTTTTAGCACCTAAAGAAAAGAAATAATTCTATAAATTAAACATAGACTCGGCCATACGACTTGCTAAAGTTTAACCATTCTGCTATACTGCACGCATTGAAAGATGATTTAGAGTATCATCTTTGGTTTGACTTTTATTAATGACCTTTGTTTGCAGTATTATCCTCCCTAAGAACACTCCACTTTATATTTTCAGCACTTCAGTAATGATGTGTACAAACAACCAAAGGAATTGCAATGGCAACATTAGTAAACGGAACAGTAAAATGGTTCAACAGTGAAAAAGGTTTCGGTTTTATCGAACAAGAAAATGGCGGAAAAGATGTATTTGTACATTACCGTAATATCAATAATAATGGTTATGATCGTGTTTCTCTTAATGAGGGGCAAAAAGTAACTTTTGAAATTACAGAAGGCGAAAAAGGCTTACAAGCCGAAAACGTTACTGGTCTCTAAGACCATCAATGGGCAGAGAAATCTGTCCATATTTTAAACACTTCCATAAAGAGACCAATAGGTCTCTTTATGGATCGAATCAACAACCCCTACCCAAGGGTACGGGGTATGGATCGGATTTAAATTTATTGGCGAGACGTAACTCACGATAAATTATTTTCTATGGGCGATATTGAATCGACCCATAGGGTCGGGGAATTATTCCCGACTAGATTAAAGGAAACGTATGAAAAGTAGAGAAACTGTTTTAGAAGCGTTAAAAGAAGGTAAAAATCTTATTAGTAGTATCACAGGGTTGCAATATACTCTGATTAATGGCATATTACATACGCGTCATAGTGAAAAAAATGACTGGAACCAAAGTGATCTTAATTTTTACAATCCACCGTCTTGGCTCAACCTAAAAATAATAGAAGAAAAATCTACCAATTTATAGAGAAACAGAGTCTCATAAACTCTGATGATCTACATTAAAAAAACTCCACTCTAACATTAAAAAATACTATCTTATTGTAAAATAGAAAATTTTAAGGGCTACTCTTTCACTAAAGGATTATCTGTAGATGATGGGGACTCAACTTCTGTCTCTTGTTGGGCATCATTTTTCTTATTTAACTTTTTCTGACGTTTTTCTTCTTGTTTTTTCTGCTTTTCGAGTTCTCGACCCCGTTTTTCATAAGAGTAGTTTGTTTTAGCCATTAGTCATCACTTTCGCAGTATCTCTGCTATCGTCTATTTTGAAACACGATGCACTATGAAGTTGCGTCGTGCACTGCTTTATTATGATGTAACAACATCCCATATACGGCTTTGTATCTTTTTTAATTCCATACCACGTTGCACATCCATTTATACTCATTCCTATAAGTAGAGTAAATATTAAAAATAACAAAGATTTTTTATACTATGATCTTTGTTCTTAATATTATATCAAAAGTTAATAACTATTGAACCCTCTGAACAACCAAATAAGTTCAATCATACCAATATGGTATGTTTTATAAGGTAAATATAGCAACCTGGTTAAGACAATTTACAAATATAGAAAAGTTTATAGTCCTCTAATAATCGCTTCTATCTGTCTTCTGTGTACTACTTGATGAATGGCTCCCATTACAGACCAATTTGTGAATCTTTCGTTGAATCTTTCATTATCTATCCTATTTTTCTATATACTTTTTAACATACTCCAACGCTTCCTCTTTTGTACAAATATCTCCATCCATCTGCAACTCATACACTTCATCCAAGATCACTTTAAACTCTGGGGATGGTTCCAACCCTAAGTTTATGAGGTCTCTTCCCTGTAAGAGCTTATCAAGTGGTTTGTTTTGTACTTTTAAAGCTTTTGCTTTTTCAAGCAGCCACTCCCCTGCCTCGTAGTCACCGTGAAGAGACTCTTGGGTAGTTCGTCCTAAAAAGTCTGCTTTGGCTACTACCACAAGCTCTTCTATATTGACTTTTGTAGCCAATCTTCTAACTGCTGCCGATTTAGCACCCTGTGCATAAAACTGTGAAGGTTTCAGATGGTGTTCAACCAAAGGTAAAATACTTTCTATAAAATCATGTTCACTTGTAAGTCTGTACATAAAACTTTTAGTAGGTTCCAAGCCTTCAACTTCATGCCTTATGGCTCTTGTGCGTCCATCATCATCTATGGTGGTAGTGGTAGCCTTACCAAAGTCATGACAAAGAATAGCAAACAAAAATTTTAATTTTTGTTTTTCATTGTCGGGGAGAGGACACTCCGACCTACATATATTTGCCATTACATCAAGTGTCATCATAGTATGCACCCAGACATCTCCCTCTGGGTGCCATTTTGGATCTTGAGGTACATTGATGATGGCTTCAAGCTCCGGGAAATACTGTAGCACACCAAGCTCTCGCATAAGTTCAAAACCAAGAGATGGTTTTTCAGCTTTAAGAAGCAGTTTTTTCCACTCTCCATATACTCGTTCTTTTGGCAACTCTTTAAGCATTCCTTTTGAGATCATATCTTTACATAACATTTTTGTCTCATCTGCCAGATCATAATTAAACCTGGAAGAAAATTGTACTGCTCTGTACACACGAAGCGGATCTTCCACAAAAGAGTTATCATCAATATGTCTGAGTATCTGTTTATCTATATCTATTTGAGCATTAAATGGGTCTAAAAAGTATTTTTCCTCTATATCATACCCTATGGCATTGATAGTGAAATCTCGACGCTTAGAAGCCTCTTTAAAACTCATTTTTCCATTGATCTGAATATCAAAACCTCTATGTCCTTTGGCAACTTTTGATTCCAAACGTGGAAAAGAGAAGTCATACTCCTCTTTTTCATGCACAAATTTCAGCACACCAAAACTTTTACCTACCAGATTGACCGATCCGAATTCTGACAATATATTTTCCAACTGCTCCATATTTTGAAGACCATATACTTCTATATCATAATCTTTTATGGGGAGATTCAAGAAATGGTCCCGCACAGAACCACCCACTATAATAGCTTTGGCATTGTGTTCCTGAAGTTTTTTCGAAATAGTTTCAATAATTTTAGGTAAGTACATGCATTATCATCTCCGTAATTTTTAAATTCTACTGCTTCTGTTATAAAATAAGATACAATGGTAACAATATATAATCATACAATCAAAGGATAAAACTATGCTAAAAACTTATTTCGGAGAATGGGGAACGGGTAAACTTCAGAGATTACCCTATCTTGGATATCATCTGCTGTTGATGGTGCTCATTATGGTCATCATTATGGGTACTATTTTCGCTGTTGGAGCAGTTGAAAACTTTATGGGTGGTAACCTGGCTGAAACGCAAAAATTATTAATGGATAAGTTTGGTTTTATTGCTATTGCAGGTATTATGGTTCTCATATTTGCTGCTATGCTTGGCCAACTCAATATTTTAGGAAAACGTATCAGAGATATGGGTCTACCGGTATTGGGGACCATTTTGGGTATTATGTTTATCTCTTTGATACTTAATATTGTACTTCCTCCACAAGAAGTGGCTATCAGTGCTGCAGCTGTACAGACAGCCGATGGTTCAGCTGCAGCAGTTGCCACAACTGCAACTACTACCAATGTATTCGTACAGATCTTCGATATGATTGTATTTCTATGTTTGGTTTTTATTCCAAGCAATACTTTCGGAAACAAATAAAAATAAAGGAAAACATATGCAAACAGCATCATTTTACAAAGATCTGGAATTTTCAGATGAAAGTGTGGTCATCAAACCCATGCTGGATAGTGATTTTGGTAAAGAGATCCGTATCGCTTTTCAAGATGGTCAGGTAATGAAGGAGCATAAAACCAAGTTTCCTATTACAGTGATGACAATGAGAGGTTCCATTGAGTTTGGTGTCGGAGAAAAAACTGTCATTTTACATGAAGGTGATGTCATAGCTTTAGAAGGCAATGTCATGCATGAGCTTAAAGCCCTTGCAAAGTCTGTAGTACGCCTCAGCCTTCATAAAAGTGATACGATCGCCAGAGTAAAAGGTGTATTAAAACTCTAACATCGTCACAGATAAGTGAAACTATCCTACTTGGTTCCCATGTACACAATGGGAACTAATTTAAGTCTCTTTATCTATTAAAATCATAGATTATTTATGGAATAACTACGCTTCTTCACTAAGTGTTTCAATATCTACTTTACTATCTGTTTTTCGTCTTTTAGGCACAGGTCTATTAAGAGCTGAAGCATCTTTACTAAATAGTCTGAACAAATCAGCTAATGTCTGATGCATATCACCACGGTCTACTATCATATCGATAAGACCATGTTCAAGTAAGAACTCTGAACGCTGGAAACCTTCAGGAAGATCAACACCAACAGTTTGTTTGATAACCCTTTGACCTGCAAATCCGATGAGTGCATCCGGTTCAGCCATAATGATATCACCAAGCATTGCAAATGATGCAGAAACACCACCCATCGTAGGATCTGTCAAGATAGAGATAAAAGGCAGACCTTTATGGTGCAATCTGTTAAGTGCTGCTGATGTTTTACTCATCTGTAGTAGAGCATAGGTACTCTCTTGCATACGTGCACCACCAGAAGCAGACACGATAATGAATCCACACTCTTTTTCGATGGCTCTGTTGATACCACGAACGATCTTCTCGCCCTCTACAGAACCTAAACTACCTCCCATAAAAGAGAAATCAAAGACTACAAGCTCTATATCTTGACCATCGATGGTACATGAACCGCTCATTACAGAAGATGTTTTACCTGTTTTGGCTTTTGCTTCTTCAAGACGTTTTTTATATGACTTTTTATCCGAAAACTTCAATGGATCAACAGGAGCAAGTGTTGTATCAAACTCAACAAAACTTCCTTCATCTGCAATCGTTGCAATTCTTTTTTCTGCAGAGATACGGAAATGATGGTTACATTTCGGACATACATTTTGTTTTGCTTCTACTTCTTTATAGTACATCAATGAAGTACATTTTGGACATTTTATCCACTGATTAGGCTGCTCTTCCTTTGTTTCTTTTAATATATTATCAAAAAGACTTCCAAACATATTTACTCCTACTATTATCTATTTTTAATTAAAGTTTCTATTTTCTTAGCCATAGTTTTATCTTTGGATACTATAACATAATCCGCCTCAACAATCACTTCAAGCCCCTCACAAAGTGCCAAACCTGCAGCGAAATCATAAATACGAAACTCTCCCATAAAGAGTACATAATTCACAGACCTTGCATAGGCAAGTGAAAGCGCTATGGCCCCTGGTGCTCTAAACTTCAACTTCTCTTTACCCAGTGCTGCAACGAGATCAGGATTAGCATAGGCTTTTTCAAAAAGTCCTATTTCAGAATGGGGAACAGTATGGGGAGTATGAAAAGTATCTGAAAAAAGTTTCCCCTGTTGTACTTCAGTACTATCAGACTTCAGGAAAATATCTCCATTGACAAGGTTACACACTACAGCAGCATCTAAAATACCCTGAGCATTTACCTTTGCAACAGAAGTACCGTAAAAAGGGAAAAAAGAAAGTGCATTTGAAGAACCGTCAATGGGATCAATGATGATCTTTTCTTCACCAGAACCGATAACACCAGACTCTTCGGAGTCTATCTGACCAAAAGCACCTAAATGTTTAACAAATATCTCTTCAGCAAATAGATCAAGCCTGGAACTGACATCTCCACCTGCACCGACAACAGTCTTTTCAAACCAAGAGGCATCAAAGCCTTCTTTAATAGCTAAAGATATCTCTTCATTGGCTTTGATGCAGGCTTTAATAAAATCTGTCATAAAATCATCTCCAAAAATACCGTAGGGGTGCCCCTTGTAGGTACCCTCTAAAAATGTAATACCTTAATATCCAAGTACATCCAACATCCCAAAGGTAACCACAAGGGTTACCCCTACATTTTTTTAAGCAGTAAAGCTTTTTACCATTGCTTTAGCCGCGTCACGTCCATCACGTACTGCAGTAACAACCAAGTCAGCACCACGATGGCAGTCACCACCGGCGTAGATACCCGGTTTAGTTGTCTGGTAATTCTCATCAACCAATACACCATCCCATTTATCTGTCTCAATGCCATTACTTGCAAAGAATGGATAGTCAATCGTATCAAATCCAAGTGCAAAGATAACCACATCAGCATCTACATTATAGTTGGATCCTGCTATCTCTTCTACACGTTGTCTACCTGAAGCATCAGGTTCACCAAGTTTTGTTTTTACCATCTCAACAGCGATCACATCACCGTTATCATTAGTCACAAGTGACTTAGGAGAGACATGAAATTCAAATTCAACACCCTCTTCTTTGGCATTGATATACTCTTTTCTACTTCCCGGCATATTGTGAGCATCTCTTCTGTAAAGACATTTAACAGACTTTGCTTTTTCACGGAGTGAAGTACGTACACAGTCCATCGCAGTATCACCACCACCGATGACTACTACATTTTTCTCTTTTACTTCGATGTTTTCAGATCTTGGTTCATCAAAGATCTTCTTTTGGATATCCACAAGGAACTCCATCGCTAAGTGAGCATTGGATGCATTTTCACCTGTAAGTCCGGATCTTCTACCTTTTACTGCACCTACACCGATGAAGACTGCATCAAAGTTTTCTGTGAGTTCTTCAAACGTTTTATCTTTACCTATCTCCACATTTTGATGGAACACTGCAC
Source organism: Epsilonproteobacteria bacterium 4484_65 (assembly GCA_002085305.1). Lineage (GTDB taxonomy): Bacteria > Campylobacterota > Campylobacteria > Campylobacterales > Sulfurovaceae > Sulfurovum. The sequence continues at coordinate 9,759 of NATJ01000005.1, forward strand.
CGGCTTCTTCAAGAAGTTTTACTCTTCTGGTGATGACATGTTTATCAAGTTTAAAGCCCGGGATACCATAAGTAAGAAGACCACCCGCTCTTGCCTGCTTGTCAAAGATCTCTACATCCACACCTTCTCTAAGTAAGAATGTAGCCGCAGAAAGACCCGCAGGGCCGGCACCGATAATAGCTACTTTTTTACCTATTTTGTCTTGGGAGAACTTAGGTTTAAGCCCTTTTTTAAAGCCCTCTTCATTGATAAATGTCTCTACTGAACCAATAGTGATAGCACCATGACCATCATTGAGTGTACAAGCACCTTCACAGAGTCTGTCATGTGGACAGATACGTCCCATCACTTCAGGGAAAGGAGACGTTTCATTTGAAAGGTCAAATGCAAATTCCAGGTCATTACTTGCTGTTGCCTTGAGCCAATGAGGAATGAGGTTATGTAGAGGACAACCATTATGACAGTATGGATCACCACACTGAATACATCTGTCTGATTGCTCGCTCCCTTTTTTAGGTTTAAACACTTCATAAATTTCATCGAAATCTTTAGTTCTCTCTACAACATCTCTTTTTTTAGCGTCTATTCTCTCTAAATCAAAAAATCTTAACATCTTATTCTCCCTCATCCATCTTAAAAGGTCCCTTCGCATCTTTTGGCCTTACAGTCCAAAAGTTTCGAATCTCCACTCTGAAGTTATCTAGTATCTCTTTAGCTCTGTGACTCTTTGTCTCTTTGTAGTAGTCTTTAAGAAGCTTTTTGAGGTAGTACCTTTCGATATCTGTATCTTCCGTATCGATACGTCTGGCCTCTACAAGTTCCTGGTTGACATTTTCTACAAATTCATGCTCTGTATCATATACAAATGCAACACCACCTGTCATACCCGCACCAAAGTTCACCCCAGTCTTACCAAGGATCACTACAGCACCTCCTGTCATATATTCACAAGGATGGTCTCCTGTACCTTCAACGATAGCAATCGCACCGGAGTTACGTACACCAAAACGTTCACCCACTTGACCATTGATATAAAGCTTACCGCCTGTTGCACCATAGAGGCAGGTATTTCCACCCAGCGAGAAGTCAGAACCATTTTTATCTGCTGTGATAACAATACGTCCTCCGCTCATTCCTTTACCGATGTAGTCATTTCCTGCACCATTGATATGCATACTTACACCATTACTAAGGAAAGCTCCCAGTGATTGGCCTGTTGTACCTTCAAGCCTAAGATCTATCGTTCCATCAGGAAGCCCTTTGTCACCATAATACTTCGCGATCTCACCAGAGATACGTGTACCGAAACTTCTGTTCAGGTTAGATATCTTCTTTTCTAACATGATAGGATCATTTGGATTTTTGATCGCAGGCATTAACTCTTTGAGTATCTCTTTTTCATATTCATTTTGATCATAAGGTTCATTTGACTCTACCTGACAAGTGTTGTCTCCATCTAATTTATAAAGAAGGTTTTCAAAAGAGAATTTTTTTGCAAACTCGTCATCTATTACTTCCAACAGATCATTTTTACCGATGATCTCTTCAAGTGATGTATACCCTAGAGAAGCCAAAATTTCACGTACATCTTCAGCAAGTAAGGTAAAGTAGTTGATCACTCTCTCTACTGAACCCTCATAATGCTCTCTCAGTTTTTCTTCCTGTGTTGCGATACCTACGGAACATCTGTTCAAGTGACAGATACGAAGGATCTTACATCCGATGACTGTCAAGGCACCCGTACCGAATGCATAAGATTCAGCACCAAAAATAGCCGCTTTAACAACATCCAGACCTGTTTTAAGACCACCATCTGTTTCAAGCTCTACCTGCCCTCTAAGATCATTGGCTTTCAGTGCATTATGTGCTTCTATCAGTCCAAGCTCCCAAGGGTTACCTGCAAACTTGATAGACCCGATAGGTGCTGCTCCTGTACCACCGTCTGCACCGGAGATAATGATCTTATCTGCATAACATTTCGCTACACCCGCTGCGATCGTACCTACACCGGCAGTTGATACAAGCTTCACTGCAATTTTTGCTTCCGGGTTGATCTGTTTCAAGTCAAAGATAAGCTGAGCGAGATCTTCGATAGAGTAGATATCATGATGTGGTGGAGGTGAGATAAGTGTCACTCCCGGCATCGTGTGTCTGAGTCTGGCGATCAACGGACTTACTTTATGCCCTGGAAGTTGACCACCCTCACCCGGTTTCGCACCTTGTGCTACTTTAATTTGAAGTTCTTCTGCTGAACGCAGGTACTGAGGTGTTACACCAAAACGTCCAGAAGCGATCTGTTTGATCTTAGAGTTTTTGATCGTACCAAATCGTACTGCATCTTCTCCACCCTCGCCTGAGTTTGAGCTACCACCGATAGTATTCATCGCTTCGGCAAGACATTCATGTGCTTCAGGAGAGATAGAACCTAAACTCATTGCTGCTGTTGAGAAACGTTTGAAGACTTCAGAGAGTGGCTCTACTTCATTTACTGAAATTGCTTTTCTATCACTTTTTAACGCAAAGAAGTCACGGATGAACTTTTTATCTCTACCGTCTACAAGTGTTTTAAGCTGCTCAAAGTCCTCTTTTTTACCAGATTTAGAGAGTGTATGGATCGCATGTACTGTTGCCGGAGAGTAGTCATGGAACTCTGCACCATCCAAGTACTTATAGAATCCACCGATATTAAGTGGGAAGATACGATTTTGTGTCTCTCTCGCATAAGCATCCTCATGTGCTTTAGTGATACGTGCTTCAATATCTTCATAAGTCAAGCCTGAAAGGAATCCATGCGCTCCTGTAAAACACTCTGAAACGATCTCGTCACTCAAGCCAAGTACATCAAAGAGTTTTGAGTTTCTATAACTTGAAATCGTTGCAATACCCATCTTTGACATGATCTTAAGAAGTCCTGCATTGATAGACTTACGTACTTTTTTAAGTATAGGTGCAAGATTTACTTTTTCATCTTTTCTGTGTTCTATCATCGCTACTGTTTTGTAAAGCATATAAGGGTAGATCGCAGCTACACCAAAAGCCAACATACATGCTGCCATATGAGAATCATACACTTCACCTGTAGCAGCAATAATACTCACCAGGTGACGTTCACCCTCTTCAAGCAGCGCCTGGTTTACACGTCCTACAACCATAAGCATAGGCATTACTTTTGTATTTGCATTTAAAGCTCTGTCATCTAAGATAACCGTTCTGATACCTTCATTTTTTACATCAGAGACAATAGCTGTAACTAAAGTATTAAGTGATCCTTTGAGATCAGAGTTAAATGTTGTATCGTAACATCTTGCTTTATAGCATGCATCATATTTAGGATCTCTATCATCCCCAAATGCCTTAAGCATTTCCAATTTCTCAAACGATAAAATAGGAGAGACGGTTTTAAGTCTTTTTGCATGCTCGGCATCATCTGTAAGAATGTTTCTGGTCTCACCAAATCCTGTATTGAGACTCATGACCACTTTTTCACGGATAGGATCTATCGGTGGGTTGGTTACCTGTGCAAATTTCTGTTTAAAGAAGTCAGAAAAGTTTCTTTGCTTCGTAGAGAATGCAGCCAACGGACTGTCGTCACCCATAGAAGCCGTTGCTTCTTTACCCTCTTTTACCATAGGTTCAAAGACTTGTTCTATGACTTCCAGTGTAATGTTAAAGAAACGTTGTCTTGCTTCCATCTCTGTTTTTTCAGGGATCTCAACATTTGAAAATGGATCATCCATATGCTCTTGAAGATAGACCATATGCTCATTGAGCCACTTATCATAAGGGTCAATGTTCTTAAGGTAGTTGTTCACATCATCATTCTTAAGTACTTTTCCATACTTCAAGTCTACACCCATCATCTCACCGGACTGCAGTCTTCCTCTCTCAAGTATCTCATCTTCCGGTGTTTCAAGTACACCATACTCAGAAGAGATAAGCAGTCTGTTGTCTTTTGTGATGATATATTTTGAAGGTCTCAGACCATTTCTATCCAATACACATCCAATGTAACGACCATCTGTCATACTTACAGCTGCCGGACCATCCCATGGTTCAAAACAAGTACTTGCATATTCATAAAAAGCTCTTAATTGTGCATCCATATGTGGTGCATTTTGCCAAGGTGCAGGAAGGATAGATCTTGCAGCTTTAAAGAAGTCCATACCATTGATACGCAAGAACTCAAAGAAGTTGTCTAAACTTGCAGAGTCACTCATCTGTGACTGGATAATAGGTACAAGTTTTTTCATCTCCTCATCTGAGAATACATCACTTTCAAGTGCTTCCATTTTAGATGCTACATTAAATCGGTTGGCTGTAACAGAGTTGATCTCACCATTGTGGGCAATGGTTCTAAACGGTTGAGCGAGTCTCCACTCCGGAAGTGTGTTGGTAGAGAATCTTTGGTGGAAAAGACAGAATGAAATTTCAAAATCTTCGTTGGCAAGATCTTGATAGAACTCTTTGATGTGCGTTGGCATCACAAGTCCCTTGTATGACACTACAGAAGTAGAAAATGACGGAATATAAAAATCTCTGTCATCCGAGATCTTCGCTTCTATCTCTTTACGTGAAAGGTATACAAGTGCATCAAATCTTCTTGCACCCATAAGTGAATATGGTGCTATAAAAACCTGTTTTATCGTTGGGAGTGACACAAGTGCCTGCTCACCAAGTGCATCTGTATCTACAGGTACGGTACGCGTATAAATGACTTTAAGGTCATTGTTTTCACATACCTCTTTAATGACATCAAAATCTTTCTCATTTTTAGAAAAAACCATTGCTACAGCATAAACTTCAGGAAGTGTTATATCCTCTTTTTTTGCCACTTTTGCAAAAAACTTTCTAGGGATAGAAAGAAGAAGTCCAGAACCATCTCCTGTCTTTCCATCTGCTGCTACAGCCCCTCTGTGCATCATACGCGACAAAGATGTTACAGCATCTTCTATATTTCTATGTGAGGGCGTATTGTCAATGGAAGCAAGTAATCCAAATCCACAATTATCCTTAAACGAGGTAAATAAATCTCTCATAAGCCAACCTTTAATTTAATTTCGCTAGGGTTTCGTAAAACGCCCTATAAATGAGGGCTATTATACTGAAAAGGTGGTTAAAAAAAGATGAAAGGGTTTGTGTTAGGGTTAAGGAAAGCTAAAAATGAAGACAGCATCGCCCTTGTACTCAGTCCTAAAGATGTACGAACCTATTACCGTTTTTTTGGTGCCAGACATTCCATCTTGCAACTTGGAAATCTCATAGACTTTGAAGTAGAAGGTGAAGGTTCAAGCTTTCTTCCTCGTCTCAGATCTCTCTCCCATCTAGGCTTCCCCTGGCTCTTTGACAAAAACAAACTTCTTCTCTGGCACAACTTCATCAAACTTTTTGAACCGCATCTCAAAGATGCAGAAGAGATAGACTCCTTTTACTATGATCTACTCCTCTCTGCGGCCAAAAAATGGGACAAACAAAACCCTAAGCGCATCGTATGTGAAAGTTACATAGAACTACTAGACTACGAAGGAAGGCTTCATGACGAAGAGAACTGTTATATCTGCGAAAACCCCATAGAGGCTCAAATGGCTCTCATGCAAGCCTTCATCCCTGCACACCCTGAATGTCTCTATTCTTCTTCATTGCCAAAAGAGAAAATACTTGAATTTTTCAGAAGTCAAAAAACCATTCATTTGGAAGATCATGAGGTGGAGTATCTGTTTGATATTGTAATGAAAGGGTTGTAGGCCCTTATATCGGAGTACGATTCCCACCTCTTTTTAAAACAGATAATTCAACTCAAACCGAAAATCTTTATAGGATGGGTCAAGTTTTTTTATTCCATCCATTGCTATCGTATTATCATCACCCTTCACTCGAACCATACGCAATTTAACATAAAAATTTGGTATAGACTCAAACTGTTTTATAAAGTCAAATTGTAGTACATTGCTGTCTGCTTGAACTCCCGGTTTATCATCATCAAAATCCTGAATCGCATAACGCATCAACATCTGCAAATTATAGGCTTTAAAATCATATTTTCCTTCCAACAGATACGAAGTGGTATTCGCATACCAGTTATACTGAAGCAAAGAATAACCAAACCCTCCAGTAGGAAACGCTCTCCAGGGTGAAATAATATCTGCCTTGTCAGCAACTCTACTTACTCCGGTTCGGATTCGCCAATTATCTTTGCTTACGTCAACCCTAACACCATACAGATCAGCCTCCACACTGTCAGGATCGGAGTAAGCAATAGTGTTCGTTTTCAGGTTTGCTCCTCCGATCTCTCCTGCTCCATGGTCAAACTGGTGCATATAACGCAAGGCTGGTGAGATCTTGAATTCATTTACTTCATATTTATAACCCAGATCAATAGTCATCGAAGAGAAGAGTTCAGGTACTAAAGTGTAGTTAAACAAATAAGTAAAATCCTCTTTTTTGCCATTATCCAGTTCAAAGAGTAACACTCTATCTTCTATACCCAGGGTTTCCAGTTTACTTAGGGTTATGCCTCTGTGCATTGCTGTATCATCATTTTCCCGCCACATATCATACTCACCCTCTCCATCATCATAAGCAAAAATATGATGAAACTCCGTATGGTCTCTTAGCTTCTGTTTGGTAAGGTAGGCAGCTTTTAAATTATGTTTGGGGATGATCGTTGAGTGGAGTGTTACCCCTTCAAAAGTGTTGGGTATCATTTTAATATCATTGCTTTTGGTCATATGGCTCTCAAAGACCTGCCGACCGATTTTCAGAGAGAACGCTTCACCTTTATATTCTAAATATGCTTGTGCCAAAGAGCTAATTCCATACTCTCCTTTAGTTGCTACATCATAACGACTTAGAACACCTTTCCCTACTTTATAGTATTTAACATCTTCATCATCCATATGCCAAGGGTTCTGTGATGTATATCCTCCTACTGTAAAGCCCAAGCCATTTAAGTAAGCACTTTTGTAGATGAGGCTTCCTCCTACACCTATGGTATAGTGATCTTTTCTTTTATTTTCTACCTCCGTATCCCAATCAAAGAGAAAAGAGTTAAAACGAAGTCGTCCATAGAAAACACCTTCTGTAAGCATCTCACTCAGTGTTTCAACTTCATTAGGCTTTATAACATCTTTTAGTGTCGAGTTACTCTTGAGTTCTCGTTTGACAGTATCTTCTTGAGCAAAAATGAACAGTGACAGTGTTAAAAATATAGTAATCAGTTTCATTTAGTTCCTTTTTGTTATAGTCTTAAGTATATAACGGTTGTCAAAAAAAATTAAAGCTTGAAAAAGATTATAGCGTTATATATTTCAATATACAATGAGATATTTTTTAGCGTATCTAACGGAAGGAGAAGGAACAGACAATACTCTGGATTTTGAAGAAGGAGACCTCATCAAAGCAGATCAAATTTATTTTAAGGCTACATCAGATGTCACTATGATCGTTATGCAGGCAGAGACAAGTTAGAAATAGGTTTGCAGAACTTATAAAAA
>NATJ01000006.1 GCA_002085305.1 Epsilonproteobacteria bacterium 4484_65
ATTCTTGTGATCGTTGGTGCACACTTTACAGTAGAGAGTGCTTCTGAGATCGCTAGAGACTTTGGGATCAGTGAATGGATCATTGGTATTATTATGATCTCTCTGGGAACCTCTCTTCCTGAGTTGGTAGTCAGTATTTCTGCTGCCATGAAGGGGAAAGTTGATATGGCCATAGGAAATATCATTGGTTCAAACATGGCAAATACAACAGTAGTACTCGGTGCAGCAGCCCTGGTAAACCCTATGGCAATTAATGCACCTATGTATTTCTTTGATATCGCTACTATGATCGTAGCTACACTGCTACTTGTATTTATTACTGCAAACAAACTTTACACTAAATCTGCGGGAATAAGTTTGATCATTATTTTAGGATTATTTTTAAATAATACTATACAAAGTATATAACGTATTCAGAGGGTTCTAGATTAAAACAAATCTGCGTGTGAAGTCTCTACCTTTGATTTTGATTTTACTCTCTTTTTCTTAACTGATACAACCTCATTGTCCACATCTATTTTGTTAGATACATTTAGCTCCTTATTTTCACTTACCTCTTCTGGTTTCTTTTTGAAATATCCATTTTTATAAAGCCACTTATAAATATCTGCAGCAATAGGTCCTGATGTACTTCCTCCATGCCCACCATGCTCTACTAACACTGTCACAATGTATTTAGGATCATCATAAGGTGCATAAGTAGTGATCCAGGCATGTGATCTACTGTAATAGGCCAACTCCTCTTCTTTAAGACGTTTCTTTGTTGACTGAGGGATAGAAACAACTTGTGATGTACCTGTCTTACCGGCAACAATGACAGGCAACTTGCTCATAGTTTTAAATGCTGTTCCCTTTTTGCTGTTACACACATCATACATTCCTTTTCTGATCTCATTTAAATAGTAGGGTTTAAACTGCATAGGAACAACTTTTCTCTTGGTGGGTTTTCCATCAACTATCCTTGCAATACTAGGTGTTACAAGATTAGATGTTGCCATAAGAGCAGTATATCGGGCTACTTGCAAAGGGGTCACAAGATCATAACCTTGCCCTATGGCAGCAATAACCGTCTCACCCATGTACCATGGTTGCTTGAAACGTTTCATTTTCCATGCTTTATCCGGTATAACGCCATTATATTCTTTTGGCAAGTCTACACCTGTTTTAACACCTAATCCAAATGATCTAAGATGCTTTGCCATAGCATTGATACCTACTTTTAAACTTTTATTATAAAAATAAACATCACAACTTTCTCGTATAGCTTTTCGTAAAGGGACATCACCATGTCCCCATCTGGACCAACATCTGAATTTATGCTTACCCTTACCCTTTCCCAATGTAATATATCCACTACAGTATTCTGATGTTGCCAAAATATTGGGTTGCGCTTTTTCAAAAGCAAGTGCCATACCCATTTTTATAGCTGAACCGGGAGGATAGGTCCCATGAATAATTTTATTGGTAAAAGGATGTGCAAGATCTTGCTGAAGAGCTTTCCAGTCTTTAGAACTGATCCCACCCACAAAAAGATTTGGATCATAAGAAGGGTAACTTACTGCAGATAAGATCTCACCGTTAGTTCTCATCACTATGGCAACACCTGTTGCTTCACCAAATCGTTCATATATCATTTGCTGTAGATTGATATCTATATTGAGCTGAAGATTTTTATTGTCTTGCGGTAATTTTTTTTCCAATACATCTATCGCTTTATTAGTTGCTGTTACTTTGCTTACTTCATAACCCAACTCCCCTTCTAAAACACTATTGTAATATCTCTCTAAACTACTTTTACCTATCTTTCCAACTTCCTTAACAACAGGGTCTTTTTTGTTCTCTTTCTTATTTGACCTTCCGGTATAACCAACAATATGAGCACCATACTTTCCATAAGGATAATAACGTTTTGTTTCAGCCTCTATCTTGATCTCTTCATGCAAACTCAATTTAGGATAGGCACCCATCATATCAGCATAATGGATAAAATCCACTACTTTAATAAATGCATGATTATAGGGAGAATTGTGCTTTTTATACACTTTCATCATAATCGTTTTATTGAGATCAGGAAAAGTTTCTACAAGCTTATCAACGATGACTTCGAGTTTATTCTTTTTTTGCCCATCTTTTTTTACTTTTAGGTGGGGTACGATAGAGATAGAAAAACCTATCTGGTTCATAGCAAGAAGATTACCGTTTAGATCACTTATTTCACCCCTGACCGGCTTAATAAAGCGTTTTCTCTCTATATTGTCTTTCGCCAATCCTTCATAATAAAAATTGGATTTAATACTCACATGATAGAGTCTGGCTATCATTACACCCCAAAAGAGTAAAAATATGGCTATTACGATCTTATATCTCATAGTATCACCACGATCAGCAGATCGACAATAAGTGAATAGAGCAATATATTGTCTAGTACAATACTATTGGTTTGAAAAATAAAGTCATAAGACAATAGAGATCCTAAATATACCACATCTATAAGCAATACACTTAATACCGGTCTACAGATCCTACATTTACGAAAGTAAAGTAAAGAATGATAAAAAAGAACATACACAAGCAGTGACGAAATAAAAATAAGGAAAAAAGGTAAAGAGAGGTTCACCTCAAGGTTGATAAAATAGATGATCGCTACAAAAATATAACGTGTTTTCCCTTTCTCAATACCCTGTATAAAAACATACCCCATAACCCCTATAAGCAGTGGTAAAAAAACATAAATAGAGATGAGCATCGGGTAAAATACTATAAACAGAAGTACTGATGACCAAATGAAAGCCAAATATAAAGATCTGTTTAATTTATCCATATATTATACTCGATCCTTAGGATAATTTATAGACTAGAGCTATTTCATTACATACAGGAAAGTGGATACATTTAATACAATCAGCCCAAATTTTATGTTCATGTATTGCCTCTTTATTGATTTCATTAAACCCAAGTTTTTCGAAGAAAGCGGGTAAATACGTCAAAACAAGTACCTCTTCTTCTACGTCTAATGCTTTCGCCTCGTCCAAAGTAAACTTAACAATTTTTTGTCCAATCTTTTGTCCACGGTATTTTTCATCTACAATGAGACTTCGTATCTCTGCAAGTCGTTTAGAATGCACATGAAGTGCTGCATAGCCTACTAACTTTTCTCCATCTTTGGCCAGAACATATGAACGTATATTGGTTGCAACTTCATCTTCACTACGGTTCAGGATGACACCTTCTTTTACTTCTGAAGCTACCAGTACTTGCATTGCAGAAATATCACTCAGTTTTGCTTTTACAAGTTCTATCACTCTTGTGCCTCTCCCTGCTTTTTAACTTCATCATCTACACCAAAAATAGTTTGAAGTATCTCATGATGTACCCTGTCATGTCCATTTTTTTTAAGATTTGAAACTGTAATAGAACCTGGAAACTCTCTTTTGAGTTTTGCACGTTCTTTTTGATTGAGCTTATCTATCTTGGTAAAAACGGTCAAGTATCGCTGATCAGGACGGATAAACTCTGAAATATACTCTTCCACATCATCATCGATCTTGGCATGAGGATGACGAGCATCACGCAGATGGATAAAAAGTCGTATGGAGACACGATGCTGTATAAACTCTACCAAGTTCTTCTGCCATACTTCTTTAAGTGTTTTAGAAACTTTTGCATATCCAAACCCAGGCAGATCCACAAAACGGACAGGATAGCTTGTTTCGTTATATAAATAACGGGTTTCAAAAAAATTGATCAACTGCGTTTTACCTGGAGTAGCTGAACTCTTAGCCAGATTCTTTCTTTGTGTAAGTGAATTAAGTGTAGAGCTTTTACCTACATTTGAACGACCTAAAAAAACGACTTCACTCATATCTTCAGGTAAAGAGTCTGCAATGCTTTGTGCTGACTTGATAAACTCTGCTTCTACAACACGTGGTGTACTCATTTTTTATCCTCCATGTCAAAGATAAACTTTACCGGTTTTTTCTTATTACCTTTAACATTTGCATTACCTGTTATCATATCTAGTGTGATCTCATCACCATTGACATGACGCTTATTTATCAGATCATCTATGACTGCTTTCCCTGTTAAAATATATTGTGATGTTGTAGGGTAATAAGTTACTTTATCAGCACTGCCTTTATAGAAACTTTCCTCTTTTTTAAATTCAAAAGTCACTGAACCTATGGCTTCATACATTTTAGTTTCATTATTCTCATCAAAATAAACAATAACTTTATCTCCATGTAACCAGCTTTTTAACTGTTTAACTGTTACATTACCGATAAAATGCACCTCTTTTTTCAGATCCTCTGCTTTCATAGAATCAGAAGTAACTTCTACTTTTTCAGCAAAAAGAGTAATAGAGATAGAAATAAAAAGTATAATTTTTAGAAATTTCAATAAAAAACCTTTGTAAAATTTAAAGATATTGTACCATGATATTACTTTTCAGCTGTATAAACAACCGCATCAATTCTCTTTCCAAAAGCCTCTTTCTTCTGGGTATCATAACGCAATGTATACCCATGTATTGTATTTTTATTCATTATCCCGGTGAAAGCGGAAGTAATATTAAGAATTTTTGTTTTTTTATCATATACAGCATGTTGGGCACTGTAGTCAAAACCTTCTTTTTGATTTACAGTGATATTGCCATCTAAATATAGTTTATCACCCTTATAGGTACCTTTGTTTGCACGAAGTAATTCTATATTTTTTGTATGGTACTTGAGGTTATGCAAAGTTAAAACTCCTGCATCACGTATACCATAGGTACCAAAAGATCTTCCCTTCATAGTAGCTGTATCTACTTCTATAAGTGTTGTATCGGTAAATTCCATCTCTTTGGTAAAAAGTTTTCCAGCAGAAGGCTTATGAGTAAACTTCACCATCAATGTTCCCGATAATATAGCTGCAATTACTACAATAACCAGTGTTTCTAACTTTAGTCCCATAGCTCCAAATACTTCTTTTCAAGCCCCTCTTTGATGATAAGGTGTTCTATCATCTCTCTGACAGCACCATCCCCGCCTTTTTTAGAAAGAATAACGGTCGCTATCTTATCTACATAGGCACTGGCATCTCTGGGAACAAATGAAATTTTTGCCGATCTCAACATTTGCAGATCATTCAGGTCATCACCAATAGCCGCAACATTTTCCATCGTTAGATCAAGTTTTTCTAAAAGATCTTCCAGAACCTCTTTTTTATTGTGGATTCCCTGATAAAAATGTTCTATACGTAACTCTTTGGCACGACGTGCCACGATACTCGAAGATCTGCCAGTGATGATTGCTACTTGTTTCCCAAGCTTTCTCCAACTAGCAATGGCCAATCCGTCTTTAACATTAAAGGACTTGATCTCATCTCCATTTTCACTATAGGTGATGTGACTGTCCGTCATCGTACCATCTACATCCAGTACTATTAATTCTATACTCACAGTACACCCTTCGTACTTGGGATACCGGCATTTTCATTAAGGGTAACTGCTCTACGCAGTGCTACAGCAAGTGCTTTAAATGCCCCTTCTATAATGTGATGCTTGTTCTTACCGCGGTTATAGATAAGATGAAGCGTGAGTGGCAGATTAAAGGCAAAAGCTCTAAAAAACTCTTCTACCAACTCCACATCAAACTCTCCTACTTTTCCCCCTATAGGGAGCTCATATACAAGAAAACCACGGTTAGAGAGATCTATATCACATGTGATACTTGCTTCATCCATCACTACGGTGGCATTTCCAAAACGCTCTATGCTTTGCACAGGATAGATGGCCTTTTTAAGTGCCTGTCCGATGACAATACCTACATCTTCTACAGTATGATGGTCATCAATATGTGTATCTCCTGTACACTTCACTTCCAGGTCAATATGTGCATGTTTTGTAAAAGCTTCCAGCATATGGTCAAAAAAACCTACACCTGTGTCTATTTTAGCCTCACCCTTACCATAAAGGTTGAGTTTGACTGAAATTTGTGTCTCTTTTGTCTCTCTTGTTACTTCTATCATTTTCATTCCTGTTATTTAATTACGTACAATGAATGCACCAACTAGATCATTACTGTTTTTAAAATCTCTTGCTTCATCTTCAGATCCAAACCCCATAAGCCAAACACGATATAGTGGTTCTCCGTCTACATCAGAGAATTTCTTGATAACAGTCTTGTATCCAGGATATAAGCTTGCATGCTTTCTTTTATAAATTTGAGCTCCCTCATAACGTCTGAATGCACCCACTTGTACACCAAAGTTACTCAATCTTACACGTGTCTGAGTATGTGTACGTTTACGCTTCGCAATCGTAGCAGCAGACTGTACTTTGCCTGCAAATCCAACCACTTGTATATTTACCTTGGCAATACCCATTCTATCTAGTCCTATCTCTTTACCTGCGGTGTAACTACAGTCAATAATACGTCCTCGTACGAAAGGACCTCTGTCATTGATCCTGACAATAGTACTTTTTCCATTTTGAAGGTTCTTTACCTTTACCATGGTATCCATTGGCCATGTTTTATGTGCAGCTGTTCTGGCATGCATATTATAACGTTCTCCGTTACTGGTATATTTTCCATGGAAATTCGGTCCGTACCAACTGGAAATACCACGCATCACTTGCCCAACTTCTACAAAAGTCGGATGATAACGTTTACCTCGTACATTATAAGAACGCATGGTTGATTTATGTCGTGCAGCACTCGTGTATTTTGTAGGCTTAATGACACCTTTACGCTTTTGGGAACACCCTGTTGTAAAGAATACTAAGGTCAACATCATCATAAACATTAAAATAGTTATTGGTCTTTTCATTGAGCCTCTTATGGTATAAATATTAGCTAATATTATCACTTTATTTGACTTTGTTTTTGCTTGCTTCAATTTTTTGTTTTCTTAACAAAAAATTCTTAATTCTTTAGAGCTTCTTCAAATAGCCCTTGACTCACAGGGATCACTAAAAGTGTATCAAGTGTAAGAAAGTCATCATTCAACTGATTGGCTGTTTTTATATCTTCGATACTACTATGATACTGTTTGGCAATGCTTTCAAGTGTCTCTCCTAAGCTCACATAATGTGAGAGCAAATGAGGTTTGATAGACTTTTTCACCTCTGGAAGTTCATATCGTAAATAGAAAGCTACCATTTTTTCTTCCGGAATTGTTATCTTATACATAAATTTATTCTTAGGCACCATAGCATTTTTAAACTGTTTATTTAAAGCTATCAACCGGGATGACTTCATCTCTATTAGCTTAGCCAACTCTCTAAGCTTGGTACCACCAAGTACCTCTACTTGCAAAATATCATCTGTAGATGAATATTGCCCTGATCCAAAGTCAAGTGTCATACTTTCACCTATCATAGCTACAAGTAAGATCTTTTTAATATATTCTCTTGTTTCCAGAGGCAGATATTTATCTCTGTCATCTATGAGTATGGAAAGTTCATCACTACCCGCTTTCTTAATGGCTTTTTCAAGACGACCTTCACCACAGTTATATGCCATAGCCGCAAGATACCATTTCCCAAACTGACGGTGAAGTTTACTTAAGTAGTTTATCGCTGCATTTGTAGAGCTTATGGGATCACAACGTTCATCAAAAGTACTGTACACAGAAAGGTTGTAGTGTTTTGCTGTCGCAGGCATAAACTGCCATAAACCTACCGCTTTTTTAGGCGAGACAATAGCTGGAGAGAAACCTGACTCTACCATAGATAGATAGATAAAAAGATCGGATAGCCCATCATCCATCAGGTATCCTTTCATCATAGGCAGGAGATCTTTTCCTCTACTGAGTGAACGTTTATAAAATGTTTTTATCTTTTTTTCATTTTGTAATACAAATCGTTCAAAATCAGCATCATAAATATAGGATTCATCTACATCAAACTCGGCAAATACATAAGCATAACTAGGATATTTATCTGTGATAGAGAGTGAAAAAGAGTATGATGATATCAATATTATAAATAAGATAAACTTTATAAAACTCTTTTTCATATGATCCTCTTTAAATACCAAAAAGCTTAGTGCTGTTTTGTGTAGTGATCTGTTCCATTTCAAGTCTGGAGACAAAGCTTAGTTCAGACATTTTATCTGCCACAAAAGTTGTAAATGAAGGTTCATTACGCTCTCCACGGTGAGGATGTGGTGTAAGATAAGGTGCATCGGTTTCTATAAGAAGTCTATCTTGCGGTATTTTAGGATACACATTGATGAGTTTCCTGGCATTCTTAAAAGTCAAAACTCCACCGATCCCATAATAGAAATTACGATCTGCGAGCTTTAACAAGGATTCATCTGCATTATAGCAATGCAAAACACCACCCTCTTCCCCTGCATATTTCTCCAGTAATTCCAAACAATCTGCACTCGACTCTCGTATATGTACAATAAGTGGTTTTTTCAACTTTTTTGCCCAAAGTATTTGATCTATAAAAACTTCTTTTTGTAGTTTCTTTTCAATATCTATATCGTCTTGATTTTCAGGTAACCTATAATAGTCTAGTCCACACTCTCCTATAGCAACACATTTTGGATGTTTCACAAATTTTTCAAGGTAATTTCTATCATAATTTTGGGCATCATAAGGATGTACACCTACAGCAAAATAGACAGCATCATACTGTTCAGCAATCTCAACTGCTCTTTCCAAACTCTTTGGATCAGCACCGGGGATGATGAACTTCTCCACACCCTGCTGTTTCGCATTTTCTAAAACTTTATCAAGATCATCATTATATCTTGCATCATCTAAGTGACAATGTGTATCTACTATCATCTCTACCCTATATTTTTTAATTAGAAGATTCTATTATAGCAAAATCTGTCATTTATCTCATTATTATGAACCTTTCTCTAATCTTAAATAAGATATAGTTTATTAAATTATAAACTATAGGGTATGTCTATGATCGGTTATATCATCATTTCTGTCTTTGTATTGATACTTATTTTATTTGTATATATAGAATATAAAAATGAAAAAAATTATCAGGAAGAGAGACGTCAAAAACGTCAAACTAATAGAAAAGAGGAAAAAAGCTCCACAAAAAAAACCCCTATAGTTAAACCCACTGAAGTACCTAAGCAGATACTCAGAGAAAAAAAACCTCCATATGTAGCACCTAAGAAAGAAACGGTAGAGTCACCAACTATGGAAAAAGAGACCATAGAGGTCACTGAAAAGCCAAAAATCGTTGCACTTTCTTTAAGAAATTATCCAAAGTTTGATCATTCACGTCTACTAGAGATGGGGCTTTCAGATGAAGAAGCGAAAGAGTTTGTAGCAGAACTTATCCCACAAATTGGGGCTCAAATACCACTTATCAAAGAAGCAATAGCACTCTCTGATTTTCAAAATATGGAACGACTGACACACACTATTAAGGGTTCATCAACAACTGTCGGAACAGGTGGTGTTTCAGACCTTTTAGTTGAATTCAATACCTATCTTAAAACAGGTACTGAACCAGTTCTGGCAGAAGCATATTTGGAACAGTTAAACCATTATTATGAAGAGTTAAAAGAGCAATACGCCTAAGATCTTAGCCTCTTCGCAAATTCAAGTGCTTGAGAAGTCGGATTTTCTCCACCGATAATACGGGCTATCTCCTGTACCCTACCCTCATCATTCAGTATTTCTACCTTACTTAATATACCCTCTTTGGTCACTACAATATGCTGGTCTGCCTGGGCAGAGAGATGGGGTTGGTGTGAGATAGCAAATATCTGATACACACTTGAGAGTTTAGCTATCATCGTTGCAATGGCTATAGATTCATCACCACTTACATTGGCATCTATCTCATCAAGTATAAGTACACCTTTACTTTGACTTTTATTGTTTATGCTTGCAGCCATCAATGCCAAACGAACACGGTTAAATTCACCACCGCTGAGTGTGGCCATTTTTGAACTACCCAGTGTTACTTCTACTCTGTCTATACCTCTTTCATCTAATGAGATCGATTCAAAAACAAATGAGAGTGCCGGTAACTTGAGTGTTTCAAGATATTCTCTCAAGAGACTTTCCAATACTAAAGCTTCCTGCTGACGTGACTGGGAAAGCCTGCTTCCGATAATAGTAAGTTCGGTAAATTCCAATGCTAAAAAGGACTCTAACATACTTTTGTCTTGCTCTATATTCTGATAGCCTGAAAGCTCTTCTTTTTTAGCTTCTTTATATGCCAAAGCCTCTTCTATGGATCCATAACGATTTTTAAGTGTAGTCAAGTCACTGAGTCGATCTAATACTTCTTCTACATTCACTTCTGCGAGCTCATCAGCCAGTGTCTCAGTATCTTCAAAGTCTGCTCTTAGCTGATTCATCATCTCAGAGAAAGCCGAAGTATCTTTATCTAAGAGGCGATACACTTCTTCCACAGAACTTTCACAGGCAAATATTTCGGAGGCAGAGGACATTGCCTCTTTTATTTTATCTATACGTGAAAGCTGCTGCTTGACTTTCAGTAGTTCTTCCTCCTCGTTAGGCTCGGGATTGATACGTTCTATTTTTTCTATTTCATAAGTAGCAAACTCTATGAGTTCTGCCAGTTTAACTTCATCTTCTTTTATCTTTTTAAGTTCTGCTGCTTTAGTTTTATAATTTGCATAACGTTTTTTATACTCTTTAAGAGATTTTTTATAGTTTTTGTCTTTAGCCACCAAACTATTGTCTATCATTTCCAGGAGTGATTCTGAGTCAAAACCTCCTTTGTCACGCACAGAAAGATATTTTACATAAGGAGAAAAGAGTTCAGCCAGTGCTTTTTTAGAGATATTTTGCCCCTCTATAAAGTAACGGAGTTTCTCTTTTTTAAGTGTTTTAATGGTTAGATCATCTTCAATCTCATAGGCATCGCTCTGCAGGCCAACTGGTTTAATCAAATTCACTTCGCATAAAGATGCTGACCCTTGCGTAGTGTATCCGAAACTGGAGAGTATGGCAGACATAAGTACCGACTTTCCTGCACCACTTGGTCCGGTAAGCACTACCAGTCCTTTATTAAACTCCAACTCTACTTCGTCAAAAGTAACAAGTTCACGTAAGTATAAACGCTCTATCAACTCTTATCACCCCAAGAGAGTTTTTCTCTCAGTACAGAGAAGTAATTACGCTCTTTTCTGTGTAAAAGTTTTGCACCTGTTTTTGCACCCTGTATTCTCAAGACATCCCCCTCATGCATTTCATAATGATCCTGCCCGTCTATTACAGCAATGACTGTTTCACTTGGTGAACTTAGTTCTATGGTAAAATCTATCGGAACAATCAATGGACGCTGAGTAAGAGAATGTGCTGATATAGGAGACATAATAAATGCTTTGGTCAAAGGATACATAACCGGTCCACCCACTGCTAAGTTGTAGGCCGTTGAACCTGTAGGTGTAGATATGATGAGACCATCCCCTCTGTATGTATTGAACCATTCTCCATCTATGGCAGCATTTATCTTTGTCATTTTAGAAATTGCCGGTCGAGTAAGTACCACATCATTCAGTGCAAAGAATGGTTGCTTACTTCCCTCTTTTGTTGTAATACAACCCTCCATCATCATACGATTATCGATTCTATATTCACCTTCCAGCAACTGATCTAAAAAATTGCGAACATCATCTATAGTAATATCTGCCAGAAACCCCAGAGTCCCTGCATTGATACCTACAACGGGTTTATGGTAATCATAAGAACGACGCACCAGTGAAAGCAGTGTTCCATCTCCGCCAAGAGAAACAAGGAAATCTGCTTCTTCACACATCTTCTCAAAAGGCAAGCCCTCCAGCCCTATCATTTCTGCTGAATTCTGACCAATTAAAACAGCGATCCCTTTGGCTTCAAACTCTGCTTTTATCTTCTCATACAAAGGTTTTATCTCTGGTGCATTTGGCTTGAGTATAAATCCAGCTGTTTTGATCTGTGCTAATTTTTCCAAAGTATGGTACTCCGTTCATTTAATTAGTGTTAGATTAACATAAATGTACTTTATATTTTGTTTTCATGTCAAATTGCGCCCTGACCAAAGGGAGGAAGTGTCCTTGGGGTGCATATTTTTCATAATTTGTACCTATTCTATTCTACAAAAATCATTCATTTCATACTGAAAACTTAACCCTAAACAACTTTTAGCTATAATCGCGCCATTATAAATACATAGGATAGTTGATGAGAACACATTATTGTGCAGAGATAAATGAAGAACATATCGGTGAAGAAGTCACTGTAGCAGGTTGGGTTGCCAGCCGTCGAGACCATGGTGGGGTTATCTTTATAGACCTTCGTGATAAAGATCAAGTCGTACAACTCGTATGTGACCCGGCAGACAATGCAGATGCACACAAACAAGCTGAAGACATCAGAGACCAGTTCGTTGTTATAGCAACAGGAAAGATACGTGCCAGAGGCGAAGGACTTGAAAACCCTAACCTTAAAACTGGTAAAGTTGAAATGGTTGTGGACAAACTTGTCATAGAGAACCGTTCAAAGCCTATGCCTTTTGAACTTAATGATGAAAAAGTAAATGAAGAGATCAAACTTAAATATCGTTACCTTGAACTACGTACACAAAAATCTTACGATATTTTCAAGCTTCGTTCAAAAGCAACCATTGCAACAAGAAATGCGCTTGATGAACTTGGCTTCTTAGAAGTTGAGACACCTATCATTACCAAGTCTACACCGGAAGGGGCGAGAGATTACCTTGTACCTTCACGTGTACACGGAGGTGAGTTCTATGCACTTCCACAGTCTCCGCAACTTTTCAAACAACTTCTTATGGTTGGTGGTTTTGATAAATATTTCCAGATCGCTAAATGTTTTAGAGATGAAGACTTAAGAGCAGACAGACAACCCGAATTTACCCAGATAGATGTCGAGATGTCTTTCTGTGATCAGGAAGATGTCATCACAGTAGCAGAGAAACTCATATCAGATGTATTTATTAAATGTGGTTTTGATGTGCCTACCAAATTTAAGCGTATGACTCATGCCAATGCTATGGAAAAGTATGGTTCAGATAAACCTGATATGCGTTATGACCTGGCAATGGTAGATGTGATCGATATCTTTGAAAGATGTGATAACGAGATCTTCTCAAGCATTGCTAAAACACCTAAGAAAAACCGTATCAAAGCACTCAAAGTACCAAAAGGTGACGAGATCTTCTCAAAACGCCAGATGAAAGGTTTTGAAGAGTATGTACGTAAATTTGGAGCATCCGGCCTTGGGTACTTCCAGATGAAAGAAGATGGTCTTAAAGGACCTTTGACTAAATTCTTTACAGAAGATGACATCCAGGCTATCATCGACAGATGCGAACTTGAAGTGGGTGATGCGGTATTCTTTGGTGCAGGTGAGAAAAAACTTGTCTTGGATTACATGGGTCGTTTCCGTATCTACCTTGCTGAGATCATGGAGATCATTCCTAAAGATACTTTTGAATTCTTATGGGTAATGGACTTCCCTATGTTTGAAGTAGAAGAAGGTAAAGTAAAAGCACTTCACCATCCATTTACACAGCCTAAAACACTGGACTATGAAGATATCGAAGATATCGAGTCTATCGCGTATGACATTGTACTTAACGGTACAGAGCTTGGCGGTGGGTCTATCCGTATCCATAAAGAAGCTATGCAGGCAGAGATATTTAAACTGCTTGGCATTGATGAAGAAGAAGCGCAAGATAAGTTTGGTTTTTTACTTGAAGCACTGAAGTTTGGTGCACCACCACACGGTGGTTTTGCATTGGGTCTTGACAGACTTATCATGATCATGACAGGGGCAAGCAGTATCCGTGAAGTGATCGCCTTCCCTAAAACACAAAAAGCACAGTGTCTTCTTACGCAGGCACCAAGTGAAGTAGATGCGGAGCAGTTGAAAGATTTGAGCTTACGTATCAGACAACAAACACCAACGGCATAATTGTAGGATGTTTTCTCGTTCCCACGGTCTCCGTGGGAACGAGTTTCATTTGAAGAAACATTTAAAAGGAAAATACACATGAAAAAACTATTCTTAATCATCGGAGCACCAGGTTCAGGGAAAACGACGGACGCAAGCATCATCGCTGAAAAAAATGACAATATCGTACACTACTCTACTGGCGATATGCTAAGAGAAGAAGTAGCAAGCGGATCTGAGCTGGGACAAACGATAGAGAGTTACATCTCCAAAGGTGCACTTGTACCTTTGGAGATCATCGTAAACACAATAGTATCTGCTATCAACAATGCTCCTGTTGCCAATGTACTTATCGATGGTTACCCAAGAAGTGTAGAACAAATGACAGCATTTGATGCACTTGTTGCCAAAGAAGATAACATTAATCTTGCATCAGTTATCGAAGTAAGAGTAAGTGAAGCAGTTGCAAGAGAAAGAATCCTTGGACGTGCAGCAGAAGCTGCTCCTGGCGAAGGTCGTTCAGATGATAACGAAGATGTATTTAATGACAGAATGAAGATCTATACAGATCCATTGGCAGAGATCCAAAAATTCTATACGGATAAAGATCTTTTAACCGTTATTGACGGTGCGAGAACTCTTGAAGAAGTCGTTGCAGATATGGAAGCGTTTGTAAAAAGTAAAATCTAATTCAATATCTCTTCATTCTCACGGTTTCCGTGGGAATACAACATCCATTAAATTTCAATCTCCCTCTTTAGCTAAATACTATTTCTAAAAAAAACTATCTATATGCCAATAATATACACTTTCAAATATTATAAACACAATTTTATTTTATACAATTAATTTTAAGTATTTTATTATAGAATATAAATACAACTTATTTATAATTATATCTTAAGTGAGTAAAACTATATTAATAAAGGAATAAAATGAGAGCGAAGTCTGTTAAATTATTGGGGAGTGGTATTGTACTGTCACTAGTGACATCTACTCTATTACATGCGACAAATGGGGATGCCTTGATAGCAGTAGGTACAAAAGCCAGAGGTATGGGTGGAGCAGGTATAGCTGTGAGTCATTGTGCAGAATCAACTTTACATAATCCAGCATTGATCACTTGTACTCAGAATACTTCAATTTCATTTGGGGGTACTATCTTTATGCCTGATATCAGTGCACAAATGGGTATGGCAGCCAAACATGACAGTGCTGCTGATATGAATGTTATTCCTACCGTCTCCATTTCACATAAACTCAATGAAAATTGGTATCTTGGTATTGGTATGTGGGGAACTGCCGGAATGGGTACAGATTATCGTGATGCACCTCAAACTCCTCAAGACTCAGGTAATATGCATATGGTAACCAACTTACAACTTATGCAATTTGGTGTATCCCTTGCATATAAGACCGGAGGTTTAGGTTTAGCAGTTACCCCTATCCTTCAATACGGTGCATTAGATATAAACTTTATGAATTTTGATGGAAGTAATGTAGGTGACGGTGTTGCACAAGATCTTAATTTCGGATTCAACTTAGGTGCTTATTATGATTTTACCGATAATGGTGTTAATGGTCTGACACTTGGAGCAGTCTATAAATCAAAAATAGATATGGATTACAGTAACCAACTTTCAAGTGCTACACAACCTTTTGTTGATTTTGGTATTTTTCCAGGAGCTATGGGTAATAATCTGGAGCAGCCTGCTGAAGTTGGTATAGGTATAGGATATAAAATTGATCAGCATACTTTTGCATTTGACTATAAACAAATACAATGGTCTGATGCAAAAGGTTATAAAGATTTCGGATGGGAAGATCAAGATGTCTATGCAGTCGGATATCAATATAGTCAAGATAACTGGGTACTCAGGTTAGGTTATAATCATGCTTCTCACCCTATTACAGAAGCACCTAGCGGTCCACAGGTTATTGCACCAGGGTCTTATGCACAAGCTGGAGGAAATGCACTTAACCTCTTTAACCTTTTAGGATTTCCGGCTACCGCAGAAGATCACTATACCATAGGTGGGAGTTATTTATTTACAGACTCTTTATCTGTAGATCTTGCGTATGTTTATGCACCTGAAACAGAAACAACTATGAACACCATCGTTGGGCTTAACCCCGCTACAGGAGAGATGTACACAGGACCATCAACCGTATATCATACAGAAAACAGTGTATCAGTCCAGTTGTCTTACAAATTTTAAATTAATTCCCACTTTTTTGTGGGAATATAGTATCATTTATCCTATGGAGGTACAGTATGCTTAAAATTATCCTTCTTCCCCTACTTTTAACACTTAGCTTATATTCAGGTTCTCTTTCCATTACCGGTACCGTCGTTTCAGACAATCAAAAGATGATCGGTGCCCGTTTTATGGGGTATGTGAAACATATCTATTTTAACATTGGAGATAAAGTAAAACGTGAGGATACACTCTTTGAACTTGAATCTGCAGAGTTTGACATCTTGAAAAATCAGGCTGATCTGGCTTTGGAACAGGCAGAGATCATGGTTGATATGTACAGAACCAGACTCGACAGCATTCGTCGTGAAAAAGCACTGATGAGAGTCAGAGGTAAAGACAACTCGGTTGACTGGCAAAATATGGATCTAACAGCTGACAATGTACAGGCCGGTCTTGCTGCAACCCGTTCTATGGTAAAAAATGCTGCTGAAAAGGTAAAACAGATGGCAACCATTGCCAACTATCTGGAAGTCAAAGCACCCAATGACGGTATCATCGTACAAAAGCGTATTCGGGAAGGTGATCTCATAGTCCCCGGTATGTTGGCTATGGTCTTGGTCGACCTCGATCATCTCGAAATAGAAGGTCAGATCTCAGAAGCAGACCTGCTTAAAGTCAATGCAGGTGATTTTGTAGATGTCACCATTCCTTCTATCAAATTCCGCACACGAGGTCGCATAAAATCTATCGTTCCCTCTGCGAATCCTATGACACACACCTTTACCATCCGTGTCTCTTTTCATAAAGGTCATACAAAGATCTTTCCCGGTATGTATGCAAAGATAGGCATAGAATATGGTGATGACTTGGTTCAAAAGTAGGTAGTATCATAGATATCGAGAGTCTTTTATTACAAATAGATTATATACACTCTCCAAACTAAGTTTAGAGAGTAAAATATGAAACTCATCTATTTAAAAAGTATGAACAGTTTTTATTATATCTCCTTATAAAATCTCCCATATAGAACATTTTATAAGGTTTTCTATAGAAGGGTATATATTTATGGCTCACAAACGTCGCTACAGCGGATAACCTTATAAAATATGTTAGATTA
>NATJ01000049.1 GCA_002085305.1 Epsilonproteobacteria bacterium 4484_65
TACAAGAGTTATAGACGCTTAGCATATTTTACTCCAACTCCCCATTCCCATAATTCTCAAAGAGGTAATTTACAACAGTATCTATATCTTTTTGGGTTTTTATGGGAGCTTTAAAGACAACGATCATCTTCATTACCTTTTCTCGCCAAAACTTTTTAGACTGTAACCCTTGATTTAGTGTGTAACCCCAGGAGTGGCACATATTGCACTTTCCTCGTGTAGAATACATTCCTTTTCCCTCTTTCATAGGAAAATCTATGTAGGGTACGGTAATGCCACCCTTTACCTGTGCAAATAGTGTTGTGCTCATAAAAAGAAGTATAAATAATAACTTTTTCATACTATACCACCTCCACGGTAACTTCATCTATACCGTTATATTTGTATCCGCCATGGTTCCACTTGATATCTTTGGCAAATGGCTGTTCTTCACCCTTTTTATTGGTAGCTTTACACATGATGGTTACCTTGCCGCTGTTTTTTGGTTTAAATGCATAGGTGAAGGCTCTGTATGCAAATTTTCCTTCACTACCATCATCAAGAAGCGCATCTACCCACATCTGCCCGCCATCTATGGAGATCTGTACTTTTTTAATGCCATGACCACCATCAAATGCGACACCTCTCACGACCAAAGAAGAATCATTTTTTACTTTAGTTCCTGTTACAGGGTAACCGATGATCGAATTTACGTTCATCTCTTCAATGGGTTTGGTTTTTTTAACTAGATTCTCCGGTGTTTCGCATTCACATTCATTATCCGGTATGCGGTATGCCTTCTCCATGAAGTGTAGCTGTTGTTTTTCTTTTGTAGCAGTAATATTTGATATCATCTTGATCCAACTGTCCGAATAAACACCTGGAATGATCAGTCTAAGTGGATAGCCGTTGAGGTAGGGTAGATCTTCTCCATTCATCTCATAGGCCAAGATGATATTGTCATTAAGGTCTTCAAGTTTGAGTTCACGTACAAAGTTGGCTGTCTCGCTGTATACAGCTTTATCTTCTCCATTGAAGCCTATCCACACAGCTTCTTTTTTGAGTCCGGCTTTTTTGAGTACATCTTTGAGTCTAACACCTTTCCATCTGGCACAACCCATGGCTCCAATACCCCACTGTATGCCGCCTGCAGTTGGTTTAAAGGCAGTACGACTGTTGCCTCCACACTGAAGCACAGCGGTCAATTCTACTTGCTTGAACTCTGTCTTCAGTGCTTTTAGTGAAATGTGGATATCTTCTTCTACCAGTCCGTTTATGCTTATGGAGAAAGTGTTTGGATTAATATAGTTAGGTATCATCGGCATATGCCAACGTACAAAAAAGAGGTCATTGGGAGTAAGAGCAGAAGTAAATACTTCTCTTGGACTCTCTAAGAGTGGAGGTCTGTCTGAGTAAGTAATAAGAGGTCTTTTTTCAGGAAAAGCAACATCCGAGACTTTTCTATTATCTATGGGATGAACAGTTCCATCTGCTTCAAGAGTGCTAGTTCCTGTTGCTACGGCTCCGGCTGTCACGATAGCTTTTTTAAAAAAGTCTCTTCTTTCCATAATGATTTCCTTGAATAAAGTATGTGCGATTATGAAGAAAACTCTCTTAATTGGTACTGAAAATATTTAGTTATTTCGTCACTATTTATGTTTTATTCCCACTTTCAGCACATTATGATAAAATCGCATCAATAATTGAAGATATAAAATATACAAGGATAAAACTTGCTAAGTACAGTAAATTTAACACAACGTTACGGAAAGAGAGTTCTTTTCGACAAGATCAATATCACTTTGGATGCGGGTAAACGCTATGGACTCATAGGTGCCAATGGAGCAGGAAAGTCTACATTTATGAAAATACTTGCAGGTGAACTGGAACAAAGCGATGGTGAAGTGCAGCTTCAGCCGGGACTGAAACTGGGAATGCTTTCTCAAAACCAGTATGCTTTTGAAGATTTTACACTGAAAGATGCCGTACTCTACGGAAATAAAAAACTGTATGATGCGCAAAAAGAGAAAGAAAAACTCTATATGGAGGGTGACTTTGAGAGTGATGAAGTCAATAACCGTTTAGGTGAACTTGAAATGATCTGTGCAGATGAAGACCCAACGTATGAATCAGATGTAAAAATAGAGAAGTTGCTTCAATCTTTAGGTTTTCCTGTAGAACAACACGGTGATCTTATGTCTTCACTCACAGGTGGTGACAAGTTCAAGATCTTACTTGCACAGGTACTTTTCCTCAAGCCAGATGTACTTCTACTTGATGAGCCTACAAACAACCTTGATATGGAGACTATCTCCTGGTTGGAAAATGAGCTTAAACGTCATGAAGGTACGCTACTTGTTATCTCTCACGATAGACACTTCATCAATGGCGTGGTCACACATATCCTTGACCTTGACTTTCAGAATATTCGTGAATTTACAGGTAACTATGATGAGTGGTATATAGCTGCAAATCTCATAGCTAAACAGGCTGAGACAGATAGAGGTAAAGCACTTAAAGAGAAAGAAGAACTTGAAGGGTTTATCAGACGATTCTCAGCAAATGCTTCTAAGGCAAAACAAGCAACATCAAGACAAAAACAACTAGATAAATTGGATGTTCAAGCGATTAAACTTTCAAGTAGACGTGACCCGTCTATTATGTTCAAAGCGCATAGAGATATTGGTAATGAGGTACTTGAAGTAGAAGGACTTTCTAAAAGCTATGGAGATGAAAAAGTATTTGAAAACCTCACATTCAAAATAAATAAAGGTGACAAAGTAGCCCTCATAGGTGCTAATGGCGTGGGCAAAACAACACTGCTTCAAATCCTTATGGAAGAGATAGAAGCAGATAGTGGAACCTTTAAATGGGGACAAACTATTACACACTCTTACTTTCCACAAAATACGACTGACTTGGTAGTTGGTGATGAAGAATTACCACAATGGATACAAGGTTTTGATCCTAAATGGCATATAGATGATATAAGAAAAACACTCGGTCGTATGCTTTTCTCCGGCGAAGAACAGAAGAAAAAAGTTAATGCATGTTCCGGTGGAGAAAAGCACCGTGTGATGTTAAGTAAGATGATGATGGACAGCTCAAACTTTCTGGTTATGGATGAGCCAAATAACCACCTTGACCTTGAAGCGATTGTTGCATTGGGCGAAGCACTGCATAACTACAAAGGTGGAGTCATCTGTGTTTCTCACGATAGAGAACTCATCGATGCCTTTGCCAATCGTATCATCAAACTTAATGAAGATGGTACTGTGATCGACTTTGAAGGCGACTATGAAGCGTTTGTGGAGCAGCACGGACATTAAATTATAAAGGAGTAATGATGCTAATAGATTTTAAAGATAGAGTGCTTAATGAGAAATACAATCTCATGGCACAACTTATTATCCCCCGTCCTATCGCTTGGATAGTGACCCAAGGGGAAGTACTCAACATTGCTCCCTTCTCTTACTTCACAGGACTCTCTTCAAATCCTCCTACGATGATCGTATCTATCGGACATCGTCCTGATGGAACACCAAAAGATACACTGCGTAATTTGCGTGAGCATAAAAAATGTGTAGTATGTTTGGTAGATGAACCGCATCTCGAAGCGATGCATTACAGCTCCAAAGGTTTGGATGTTTCTCAGAGTGAAGCAGAAGTATTTGATATTGCTACACAAAAGGTGTTTGATGAGTTTCCTCCGATGGTTGAGGGCGTGAAAGCAGCTTTCTTTTGTGAGTATATGCAAGAAGTTGATCTGAGGGGAAGCAAGACCATCCCTGTGATCATAGAGATCAAACATCTTTATATCGATGAATCTATTATCACGGATAAAGAAAAAATGAGTTTAGAGTTAGATGCGATCGCACGCATTGGAAAGAGTTATGCAAAACTTGGAGAGAAGATCACACCGCCGGTCATTCCTTAGTGGTGTAATATGTGATAGTTAATTTATATTTGTATAAATATTTTGAACATCTTCATCATCTTCAAGTTTGTCGATGAGTGAATCTATTTCTCCTATCTGATCATCAGCAAGTTCAATGGGTGTATTGGCAATGTATTCGATAGTTGCTTTTTTAACTTCTATACCTTTGTCTTCAAGTGCATGAGTAAGGTCACCAAACGAAGTAAATTCACCGTAAATTCTAATGATCTCTTTATCATCAGCATCTTCCTGTGGTTCTACATCCTCTTCTATCTCTTCAAGACCAAAGTCGATGAGGTCAAGTTCAAGCTCTTCTATGTCCATATCTTCTGTTTTATCAAATACAAATACAGATTTTTTGGTGAACATAAAGTTTAATGAACCAGATGTGAGCATCTCTCCACCATTTCTGCTAAGAATTGCTTTTACATTTGCAACGGTTCTTGTGTTATTGTCTGTAGCACATTCGATGATCATCTGTACCCCATGGTGTGCTTTTACATCATAAGTTATCTCTTTAATGTCAGCAGCATCCTTGGCGCTTGCTCTTTTAATGGCTGCTTCGATGTTGTCTTTAGGCATATTTTGTGCTTTGGCATTGATGATCGCAGTACGAAGTTTAGGGTTCATGTCTGGGTCTTGACCGCCATCCTTGGCTGCCATAGTGATGATCTTACCTAGTTTAGGGAAGACTCTCGACATTGTTCCCCATCTTTTCATTTTTGCTGCTTTACGGTATTCGAACGCTCTACCCATATCTGTTTCCTTCGTATATAATTGCCGTTATTATATCCCTATTTGGCTTAAGTCGCATCAAAGTTTCCATGGGTAATATGCAACTATGAAACTAAACGAAATCAAATTAACAAATCCTTACCTTAAGCTCCCTGAGGAGTGCTATACAAGAGTAGAGCCAACACCACTCAAAAAAACATTTTTGATCCATGCTAATGAAGAGTTGGCAAAGGTATTGGATATAGACATAGAAGAGTTATACAGTGATGCTTTTGTGGATTTTGTTAATGGTGCTTTACAGCTGGAAGGCTCTGATACTTTTGCGATGTGTTATGCAGGGCACCAGTTTGGTTTTTATGTACCACGTTTGGGAGATGGAAGAGCTATAAATATAGGTACGGTCAATCATTTACATCTCCAACTCAAAGGAGCAGGGCAGACACTTTATTCCCGTCAAGGTGATGGTAGAGCTGTATTGCGTTCTTCCATACGTGAGTATCTTATGTCTGAGGCGATGCATGGACTGGGTATCGAGACAACCAGAGCTTTAGCACTCATAGGTTCGGAACAAAAAGTCTATAGAGAAGACTGGGAAACAACCGCTATCGTACTTCGTGTTTCTCCTTCATGGGTACGTTTTGGTACTTTTGAGTACTTTGCTCATAAAAAAAAGTTAGTGGAGTTAGAGGCATTGGCTGACTATGCCATCGCAGAGTCCTACCCCCATTTACTAGATGAGCCAGACAAATACCTACATTTTTTTACAGAAGTAGTAGGTAAAACAGCCAGACTTATGGCAGAGTGGCAAGCTGTAGGCTTTAACCACGGGGTAATGAATACAGACAATATGTCTATAGCAGGACTTACTATAGACTATGGGCCGTATGCCTTTTTAGATGACTACGATATCAACAATGTTTGTAACCATACTGATGCACACGGACGTTACAGCTTTGGTAACCAACCCTCTATAGGAGAGTGGAATCTCAAAGCTTTGATGCAGGCCCTTTCTCCCTTGGTGAACATAGAAAAGATGGAAAAAGTACTCACGCACTATGGAAGACTCTATACTCAACATATCATGTACCTTATGGGTAAAAAGTTAGGGTTAGATAAATCAGAATCCAAAGATGGTGAACTCATTACACACCTTTTTGGTATGATGCAAGGTCTGACCATAGACTACACACTTTTCTTCAGGACACTTAGCCGCTATAACGGAGAGAGAACAGCACTCCTAAAACTAGGTCTCTACCATAAACCTATGAATGATTGGTTGGACAGCTATGATAAACGTTTAGAAGAAAATAGCTCTACTACACAAGAGAGACAGGAAAAGATGCTAAAAACCAATCCAAAGTATGTACTCAAAAACTATATGCTTCAGGAAGCTATAGATGCAGCAGATAAAGGTGATTTTACATTGGTAGATGCACTCTTTAACATTGCTCATACTCCTTATGATGAGCATGAGGCATATGAAAAATGGGCTGAAGTTACACCGGATGTACTTAAAAATAAGAAGCTTAGTTGTAGTTCTTAATCGTTATAATTTTTAAATTTTTTTGAGGATAGATAGATGAGTCTAGAAGAACTACAAAACACTATAAGAAGCGAAGTAGGAGTACTCCTATACTTTTCAGGAGAGAACTGCAATGTATGCCATGCACTTAGACCTAAGTTTAAAGAGGTATTTGATAAAGAGTTTCCTCAGTTAAAACAGATCTACCTCGATGCACATGAAAACGCAGAGATCTCCGCACATTTTCAAGTCTTTTCTGTACCTACTATGATCGTCTTTATGGATGGAAGAGAGTTTGCAAGAGAAGGTCGTTCTGTGAGTTTGCATAAGCTAACTGAAAAGTTGAAGCGTCCGTATATGATGATGATATCATAATACATTCTTTTTGTTTATCGATATTTCCTATTGTTTCAACTGAGGCGTTGTTTCTCTCTTCACTTTTCTAGAAAAGTAAAACAAAAGTCGACACTATTCTCAAATCGCTTCGCTTTCAAGGGTGTTCGTAGTGTCAGAGGCGTACTTCGTACGATTGATGAATAGAGTATCGCAAGCGATATATGCACTCACCTGATTAATCACACGCTAGTGTGCTTTGTCGTGGCGAATGCCCTTGAAAGCGGAGCGATTTGAGAGTCACGACGCTTTTTTTGCTTCATTTTTTTCTAAAAAAAATGACGAGAGAAACAACGCCTCGATGGGGATATGGGGGAAATATCAGTAAAACATAATCAAATAAGAGAGAGG
>NATJ01000050.1 GCA_002085305.1 Epsilonproteobacteria bacterium 4484_65
TGATAGGCTGAATGAGTGATTCATATAAAATGGCTAAAATAATAAACATCAAGATCACTGAAAGTCCAAGAGCAGCACCAAAAGCTTGACCTGTCTTTTCCATCTCTTCTGCAAAGCCTGTAAATCTATAAGCAACACCAGGAGGTAAAAGTTCATCAATTCCCTCTCGTGTATACCCTACAGCACCACCAAGATCAAGTCCAAAGAGATCTGCAAAAACAGTTACTTGTCTCTGTCTGTCAAAGTGGTTTATGGCAGCCAATGCTGTAGAGTTTGAAAACTTTACCAAACCGTCAAGATAGACCAGCTGACCATTTGCCGCTTTCAGCTGTATCTTTTTGATATCTTCAATAGAAACTCTATCATTATCAGGAAATCTCAGTGTAATATTGTACTGCTTACCCTTCTCTTCAAAGTAAGATATCTCCAGATCACTTGAAAATGCTGTTGAAACGGCATTGGCTATTTGTGAAGCAGAAATTCCCAGTCTGTTGGCATTGGTTCTTAAGATATTAATATCTATTTGAGGTTTTCCGTCATCCAGGTTTGTATCAACATCCACAAATCCCTTTTTCTTTTTCAGATAATCTGTTAAATCTTTTGCAGCTACTTTCAAGTCTTCAAATGAATCAGATTTTAAAACGATTTGATAAGGAACGGAAACACCTGCACCTTTGATACCAGGTATCGCAGCTGCGGTAATGAACATATCTTTTTTAAAGGGTTCCAGCTCACCTCGAAAGTTTTGAATGATCTCTTCCTGATTGAGTGTTCTATCTTTTCTGTCACTCAGTTTTACATAAATTTTGGATTTGTGTTTCTCCCCGGCGGTGTTGTAACCGACATTTAAAATAGTATAGAGTACATTTTCATTTTTTCTCACCATATCTTCTACAACTTTTGACTTTTTTATCATCTCTTCGAGTGAAACACTGGCATCTGCTTTTAAAAATATTTCAAATTCCGCTTTATCTTCTTTGGGTATAAAATCCATACCAATTTTTGGAAAGAGAGAGAGTGAACCAAAAAAGACAGCAAAAACTAAAATCAAAGTGATGATTTTAAACCTAAGTACCAGTTTTAAAGTAACATCATACATCTTTTCCAAACCTTTAAATATCGGCTCTGTCAGATCGTAAAATTTACTCTCTCCTTTATGTAAAACCCTTGCACTTAAAGAGGGGATAAAACTCAGTGCTACTGTATATGAAATAATGACAGCAAATCCTACTGTCATGGCAAAACTTTCAAAAAACTTACCTACGATTCCACTCATGAAAGAGACAGGAACAAACACAGCCAAAAGCATCATGGAAATAGCTAAAATCGCAAATGCCATCTCTTTGGTTCCCTCTACTGCAGCCTGGAATTTGTCCATGCCTGTTTCAAGCTTTTTATAGATATTTTCAATGACAACAATGGCATCATCGATAATAATACCTATAGACAAAGTAAGCCCTATCAAAGTCATTTTATTGAGATCAAATCCCATATAATCCATCAAGGCAAAAGTACCATAAATAGATGCCGGAATAGACAAAGCAGACACCATAGTAATGGTCATATTTCGTAAAAAGAAAAAGATAATAATAATGGCTAAAAATGCACCATAAATAAGGTCAAACTTCACATGTTCCAAAGAATTTATGATAAAAGGAGAAGTATCATTCAGCGCTTTTACCTCATATTTGTCCCCTGCCAATTTTTCTAACTCCGGCAATGTATCTTTTACCTTTTGAACAATATCAATGGTGTTGGTTCCTGAAATCTTTTGCACTTCAAGCATCACACCCTCAACACCGTTATAAGATGCATAACTTTTTGCATCACTCATACTGTCTTGCACTGTTGCGATGTCTTTTAACTTGATATTGTCTTTGATATTGATATTTTTAAGCTCTTCGACCGTGAGAGCATCGGCTTTGGTTTTGAGTGTAAACTCTTTGCTTGATGAAACAAGTTTACCTCCACCTATTTTTACATTTTCACGAGCAACTATTTGATTTAGTTCAGATACCGTTATGCCAAACTTATTTAGCAGGTTTGGATTTGGATAGATTTTTATCTCTCTATCTTTGTATCCTACAATTTTTATAGCCCCTACGCCATTGATCTTTTGCAGTTTTGGTTTCACTTTTTCATCGGCGAAAAGCATCAGGTTTTTGATACTGTCATTTTTAGCAGCCAAAAATACATTGATGACAGAAGCACCACCGATATCGAGTTTAGAAACCAATGGTGTTTTGGCATCACGAGGCAGAATAACAGCAGCCACTTTATCTCTGACATCATTGGTAGCTTCGTTAATATCACGTTCTAAAAAGAACTTTACCATTACAACAGAGATACCCTCAGAACTTGTCGAAGTAATACTGTCGATCCCGCCAATTCGTGAAATCGCCTCTTCTATCTTATCAGTTACTTGTGATTCAATAGTACTGGCTTCCGCACCGGGATAAACAGTTTGTACTGTAACCATAGGAAAATCTATATTAGGATAAAGAGCTGATGGCATTGACTTAAAACTCATCAAGCCAAATATCACAAGTGTGAGAACATACATCAAAGTTGTGATAGGTCTGTTTATAGCTAATTTATACATACTTTACCTACTTATTGGTTGTTGTGTCTGTTGTCATGATAGTACCATCACCAAAAAGTCCCGGAACAAAATCTTCTGTTTGTACTTCTGCTCTTATTTTTCTGTTTCCAGAGTCTGCGAAAGGATAGATTTTAGAAATTTCCCCACTGTACTTTGTACTGTCCCCATCAATGCTGTAGTTAAACATTTGTCCCACTTTTATCTCTTTCCAGTACTTTTGGTCAAATTCCAGGATCAGTTTTCTTTCATGCAAACTTTGCATCTTAAAGACTGTACGGATCATAGCACCAGATACAACATCACCCACTTCAACACTTTTATCGAAGATCACTCCGTCAAAAGGTGCTTTGAGTAAAGTTTTGTCCAGTAGTGCCTGTTGATATATGACCTGTGCTTTTGCACTTTCATATTTGAATGCATAGCTGTCAAGTCTTGAAGCATCGACAAGTTTTTTTACTTTAAGTTGTCTGTCATAATCTTTTTTTGCATATTTTAAAGCAGTCGTTGCTATATTTAACGCTGCCTTGAGATCATTATTTTGCAACTCAGCAAGAAGATCTCCTTTTTTAACCAAAGAGGAGACATCAACAGCAACACTGTTTACTGTTCCGGAACTTGTAAAAGCCAGGTTGGTACTCTTCTTTGCCTCTACGGTAAAGGTTGCATAAATATCTTTTGCCTGTACAGTAACTGCCAATAACATTAAACTTAAAATGATTCTTGTAATTCTTGTCATCGTATAAACTCCTTAGGGTCTTTCCCTGCATAATAGTAATAAATAGATTTTCTAACCTCATAATCATAGACTGTCTCTTTATAACGTGCTTCAGCCAGTGTTCTTTGTGCAAGAGCATCTAAAAAAGCAATGTTATCAACCAAACCAACTTCAAATTTCTGACGTATCACATTGTATGTACTCTGTGCCGCTTTGAGTGCAGATTTTGAACTTTTCATCTTTGTTCTTGTGGTCTTCAAACTCTTATTTGCCAATTTATAATTCATTCTCTGCTCTTTTTTGGCATGGTCTATCTGAGAAAGCAGTGAGAGTTTCTGGTACTTCACTGCTTCACTTTCTTTGGCCATCTTTCCATTATCAAAAAGTCTCATATTCACAGAAACACCCAATTTATTTTGATGATCGATCAAAAACGCTTCTGCGCCAGGTCCTGCTGAAGTGTCCAAGTCATCAAAATGTGATCTGTGATAAGTATCGGAAAGATTAACCTGAGGCATATATCCAGCATCTATTGCATTGGCATTTTCACCTATGGCAGCAGCATTTGACTGCATCACTTTAATCGTATCAAAATATTCAAAGCGTATATGTTTTGGTTCAGTAAAATAGTTTCTTTTCAACTGTTTGGCAGATAAACCTGAAATAAGTCGTAAATTATCTTCACTCGTTTCCAATGCAAGTTTTGTATTTTCAATGGTAAAATTGTTATTTTCATAGACGGCAACAAGCTTATCAATATCTTCCTGAGTCGAGAGCCCTGCTCCTTGAAATTTTTTCACACGCATGATCTGTGCTTTAAGTTCTTTAGCACGTTCTTGTAACGCATTCAGTGTCGCTTTGAGTTTCTTTATGCCGTAATAATGACGAATGATCTCAAGCGTAATACTCTTTTCAAAAGCAGATTTCTCAAATAGTGAAGCTTCATGCTCAAAGCCTCTACTTCTTAATATCGAATCTTTTCTGCCACCGTCATAAAGATTCATATTTGCAGAAATAAATACATTGCCTGTCTCACCTGGACTTACTACATAACTGGGAGACTGAAAACTATAGTCTCCACCAATATCTACCGTAGGCCAATAGGCACTTTTAGCCGCTTCAATCTGCTCTT
Source organism: Epsilonproteobacteria bacterium 4484_65 (assembly GCA_002085305.1). Lineage (GTDB taxonomy): Bacteria > Campylobacterota > Campylobacteria > Campylobacterales > Sulfurovaceae > Sulfurovum. The sequence continues at coordinate 4,450 of NATJ01000050.1, forward strand.
GTTTTGATTTGATGTTTATCTCTTTTGCTTTGATCAATCCATTGGTTTTACTCGCAGAGTTTATAAATGTTTTTAACCCGTGACTTTGGGCAAAAACAAACAGAGGCAAAACCAGAATTACTAAAATTTTAAGATTCGGCATTTAGTGCCTCACTGTACTGAATTTTAATTCTTGTCATTTCTTTTCCTTTATTTCTATTAATGTAAACAGTGCATTTAAAAAACGAGTGATCTCTTCTTTTGGATCAACTGCTGCCGTATGCACTTCAACGATCAATCCCAATTCAAAGGCAAGCATTGCACTTATTAACTCCTCTGTCTCAGGAGGAAGTTCACCTTTTTTAATGCCATCTTTCAGTATCTGCCCCAGTATATCTGCAAATTTTTTCCTACATTGTATATTGAAATGAATCATCTCATCAGTGCCGCTTGTCATCGAGATGGCTAAAAATTCTCTGTAGAGTGTCAACTGTCTTCTGCTCTCTTCATCTTCAAAACCGAGATAAAGAAAATGAAACAGTTTCTTTTTGCTGCTTGTCTCTTCTGAAACTATTTCAGATAGGTTTTTCTCATATTCTGTAATAAATGCAGTCATGATCTCAAAAACGATCTCTTCTTTATTTTTAAAATACTCATAGATCGTCCCCTTCCCTACACCGGCTGTCTCTGCGATCTGCGAAATGGTAAGCTTATCAATACCGTATACCAGAAGAAGTTCCCTGCAGGAAAGTGCAATATTCCTGCGTTTTTCTTCTTTGTTTACTATAATTGCCATTTATTATCCTTATTTGACTGACCATCGGTCAATCATAACATCTTTTTTGTTAAAATCACACATTAAAAACGCCATGAGACTGTCATAGCTCCCCAGCGTTTATGCCTCTGGTCATTTAAATGTATCGATTTGATCTTATAGGTGTACCTGAATTTCTCATAATACAGATTCAAAGTTCCCTGCCATCCGACACCATAATCCATCGGTGTGTTCTGATATCCTCGATCGATACCCTCATCTATAATATAGTAATTATAAGTAGCATTGGCAAGAAGCCCGAACGAAACATCCCAGTTAAAGTCTGGAACTGTCCGAACATTGAGAAGATCACTTTCATCCATGACCATAAAACTGCTCGCAGTCATAAATGTATTTTGCTCAAAGCTTCCCAAACGCAGCGTTGAAGATATGAGTGCACCACTGTAAAAATTACCCAAGTCTGCTCTTATATTACTGATAACATCCAGTTTATACCCTTTGATATCCATCGGATCTGTTTTATAAGCGAACTGATAGGAGAGTCCCGCCATGAACTGGTTTTCCAACTGGTTGTCCCAGCCTTTGAATTTACCGTCACCGACCACCTTATGAAAAAAAGATTGTATCTCTTCCGCTTCCGTTTCAGGGCCGACCGCTCCGAAATTGACACCAAATTCATGAAAATAGTTCTTCGTAGATTTATAGAGCAGGAAGTTGAATTTTGCATAACCGGCATAGGGAAGGTCATTCCAGATCGGTTCGATCGCCTCTTTGTCTGCAGGAGTGAATATCTGGTGTGTAAAAGAAACTGCTGTATTGGTCTGAAGATCATCCAGTATAAAATCAAATGTATCGGTCTTATTGGCATCCTGCATCCAGACCAGAAAAGCACCATTGGTATAATGGTTGTCCTCTCTGCTTCCGAAAAAGTCATTTTCAAGTGTCCCTGATATACTATCTGCATAAAGCTGGTTCAAAAAAACAAAAAAGACCACTAATAGATTTTTAAGCATTTTTCTCCTTTGACTGACTATCGGTCAATTAAAAAATTATACTACTTTTAACTTAAGATAGATCATACGGGAAAAATAATACGGAGATGTCTTTAAAGTTTTTTTTTCAACTTTTGAATTCTATTGTAAGCATCATTGATACTCTGCTCTTTAACACTGCCGCTTTTGATCAAAGACACTATCGTATCTACCAACTTTTTAGTACTTACTATTTTACGGGGATCCAACTGATTTCCAAAAAGCAAAATATCATCTCCTGCATTGATCGCCAATTGTAAAGTATTTTTCAAGCCATATTTTTTAGAGATTGCACCCATTTGAAGATCATCAGTAATGACTACACCATGATATCCAAGTTTATTACGCAGCAATCCATTGACAGTTTTGGCTGAAAGTGTTGCCGGGTATTTAGCATCCAATCTTTTATTAAATACATGTGCGACCATTACCGTATCTGCTTTGTTCTTTAAAAGTCTGTAAGGCTCAAGTTCTACCTCTTTCCAAAGTTTTGTGACATCTACATACCCTTTATGCGTATCTCCTACCGAAGAGCCATGCCCAGGAAAATGTTTAAGGGAAGTCAACACTCCATAGTGATGCATCGCATCTATAAAAGTACTTGCATATTTGGCAACTACTTTAGGGTCTTTACCGTATGAACGTCCAAGACCATGG
>NATJ01000051.1 GCA_002085305.1 Epsilonproteobacteria bacterium 4484_65
TTCAGCAGGAGTAGACTCCTCTGCACTTTTCTTTTTACTCTTAGAAAACAATATTCCTTTTGACATCGCTTTAGTCAATTATGGCACCAGAGAGAATAGTAATAAAGAAGAGGTGCATGCACAAGCTTTAGCAGATAAATACCATCTTATGTGTCATGTTATCAAAGCACCCAAATTCACATCACACTTTGAAAAGAATGCCCGAGAGTTTCGTTATGCTTTTTTTGAAACACTCATCAAAAAGTATGGCTATGATACTCTTCTAACAGCCCACCAACTCAATGACCAGCTTGAATGGCTGCTCATGCGTCTGACCAAAGGTGCCGGTGTCTCTGAACTCATCGGTCTTGAGCCTGAAAGCCAGCGAAGCGGTTATAAGTTAATACGTCCACTGCTTGAACAGAGCAAAGAAGAACTGCTTAACTATTTACAAAGTAATGATCATCCTTATTTTGTAGATGAAAGTAACAGTGATGAAAAGTACGAAAGAAATAAGTTTAGAAAACAGTTTTCTGACCCTCTCATGACAAAATATAAAGAAGGTATCAAACGAAGTTTTGATTATCTTAGACATGACAAAGAGAGTCTTGAAAAAGAGTTTAAAACACTCTACTCTCAAGAAGAGTTAAGAGTTGTAAAACTATATAACCCCTCAGTAAAAATCAAAGCAGCTGACCTTGCTTTAAAAGAGTTAGGCTATCTTCTCTCTGCTCCACAACGTCTAGAGATAGAGAAAGAAAAAAGTTTGGTTATCGGCGGGAAATGGGCAATAGAAATGCAAGAGGATATACTTTATATCGCACCGTATAGCACTACTGATATGCCTAAAGAATTTAAAGAAAAATGTAGAGTTTTAAAAGTACCGTCTAAGATACGAGCATATTGCTTTAAAGAAAATATAAACCCTTCATTCCTAATTTCTCATTCCTAATTTCTCATTCCTCATTTTGGAAGATGCGTTGCATCTGCCAACGGGTGTGCCTTCATATACTCCTGCATCTTCTTCACAGATCCCAGTTTCGTATAAACCTGTGTCGTTGCCATAGTATCGTGTCCGAGTAATTCACTCACATCCGCTATACGTGCACCGTTATTGAGCAGATGTGTTGCAAAAGAATGTCGTAACTGATGTGGTGTGACTTTAAGTCCCGCCTCCTTAAAGAGTTTAGTCAGTATATAACGTAACTGCGCAGAGTTCATCGGTGCATTGCCTTTTTCAAACAGATACGTTTTTGGACTCTTTTCTTTGACATAGATCTCTATAAGTCTTTGTAATTCATTGAGTAGAGGCAATTCTCGTACTTTATTGCCTTTTCCGTGTATCTGAACCCATCCCTCTTTGATATCTGCCAATTTTAAAAGACTTAGTTCAGAGATACGCAACCCAAGACCATAAAGCATAGATATAAGCAATTTCTCTGCTAAATTTGCTTTATTCAATACTTCAGTAATATATCTCTCTTCAATTGGCTTAGGAAGGCTATGAGGTACCTTTATAGACTCATCTCCTATGAGTTTCAGACTCATAGTGCACTGGTCTTCCAAATATTTCACAAAAGAGCGTACAGCAGAAAGTTTTTTGACAATAGTTTTTTTATGGTTTTTTACTATTTTGAAACGAAAAGGGGTGATATCCAGGATTGTTAACCCATCCTCTTCATAAAAATGGCTCACTTCAATCATCTGTCTGAGGGCTATCTCATAGGTAACTATAGAGGTTTCAGAGTAACCTCTCACATCTAATAGATATTCCAAAAAATCTTCAGAATATGCTAATAATTTTTTTTTCATAGCTACTTGCTACTTACTACTTGCTCACTATCAAGTATCGTATGCTCCAACATTTTCATAGAGAGATATTTTCGTGCTTCATCAAGCTCCATCCCATCAAGGGAAATACTCTGTATATAAAAATCAACTTTTGTAAAAGGTTTAGGAATGACAAACTTGTCCCAACTTTTAACCTGCCAAAAATTTTCAGCCGTAAAGTTCATCACAAAAACAGGAAGTTTACTTTTAAGTGCTATCCCTATGGCTCCATCACTCATATGATGCCTAGGTCCCTTTGGTCCATCTGGTGTGATAAGTACCTCTTCTCCTTTTTTAATGCTTTTAAATGCTTGAAGCAGTACTTGGTGTGCCCCTTTTCTACTGGAACCTCTTAGTGGTCGTATACCCAGTAAATTCAGTGTACCTGCAATAAGAGAACCATCAAAATGCTGGGAAATGATCGCTGATGCTTTGTGTTTCTTATGTATATGTCTATAGGCTTGCGGACTCATAAAGAGTTCTCCATGCCAACATACACAAACATGTTGTTCTTCACCTATGGGTGTAATAAAATGAAATTTTTTAGAAGTAGTCAACCAAACGATACGCATCAGTAAATATGCAAGAGGGGGAATAAGCACTCCCCCTATCTTACGTAATATTTTTTTAAGATTCAGCATTTAGTGCCTCACTGTACTGAATTTTAATTCTTGTCATCCTTATCAGCAGACCGACTAAATAAGCACACCATCAAGTGCACCCCTGGAGGTTTTAGTGATCTTCACATCAACGATCTGTCCAAGCAACTCTTCACTCCCCTCTACAAAAACAAGTTTACCGTCATCAGTCCGTCCGGAAACTCTTCCGTTTGATTTCAACTCATCAAAATAGACAGTATGGACAGTTCCAAGTTGAGCATCCATGATCTCATCGAGTATCTCAGTATGTCGCGCCTGAAGTTTTGTCAGACGTTCTCCGGAAAGTGTATTGTCTATCTGTTTATCAAACTCTGCTGCTTCAGTGTGTGGTCTGGGAGAGTATTTAAAGGAGAACATTTGTTCAAAACGTACCTTTTCAAGTACATCCATCGTATCTTCAAAATCTGCATCACTTTCCCCGGGGAACCCTACAATGACATCAGTAGAGATAGTCGCTTCCGGGCATAATTTACGTATTTTTTCGCAACGGTTTAAGAAGTTTTCTTTGCTATACCCACGCTTCATCTCTTTCAGCAATGCAGTAGAACCACTCTGAAGAGGAACATGGATCTGTTTACATATCTTAGGGTTTGAGGCAAACTCCAGAATGAAGGCATCATCCATATGCAGAGGATGAGGAGAGGTAAATCGAATGCGCTCTAAACCTTCTATTTTAGAGATCTTTTGCAAGAGTTGGGTAAAATCACATTTTTCTTCCGAAGAGCCAAAGCGTCTTCCATAGTTGTTTACATTTTGACCTAAAAGCATCACCTCTTTGGCACCACTTTTTACTGCTTTTATGATCTCTTGCACAAGAAGGTCAGAAGGGATAGAGACTTCATCTCCACGCGTTGCAGGAACGATACAGAAAGTACAGGATTTATCACAACCTATAGAAATGTTTACCATTGCTTTGAACGGGTTTGTTCTGTATTCACCAAAAGCATAGGTACTCTCATCATAATCCGTATCTACTTCTACGGCATGTTTCTTGTCTACAACTTCTGTGATCTTGGAAACATTTCTTGCACCCAGTACAAAGTCTACAGAAGGTGCTCTTTTAATGATATCTTTACCTAAATGACTTGCGGTACATCCGGTAACACCTATTTTGGCACCTGGCTTTTTATATTTGTTAAATACTCCGATCTCCGAGAAGAGTTTTGCAACAGGCTTTTCTCTGACAGAACAGGTATTGATGATGATAAGGTCAGCTTCATTAAGATTTTCGGTAAGTTCGTAGGGTTCTTTTTGGTTCAGTTCCGCAATCATATGTTCGCTGTCACGAACATTCATCGCACATCCAAGTGTTTCTATAAATAATTTTTTGCTCAAATAGTGTTCTTTTTTCTTATGTTTATTTTAGGCTATAATATGTACTTCATAGATAAATTCATTCTCATCAAGTCCATACTTTACTTCACGCATATACACACTGTAGCCTTTTTCTTCAAAATACTCTATCAACTCTTTTAGCTCTTTATGTGAGTTGTCTTTATCAAAATAAAATATAGATTTATTTGCTAGTTCTTCTTCTAATTTTTTCAACTCAATCGTTTTAGGTTTCGCTTTAAGTGTTGTTCTAGCAAGTTTTAATTTCATCTATAATACCTTTTAATTTATCTATTTATTCTTTTTACGTTATTATGATAATTATACTTTATTTTCAGTAAAGGTTTGATTAGATATAATTCTATTCTTCAAAAACACCACCTCCTAGACGTTCTTAACACTGTTATGTTACTTCTTGTAGCGGTTAATTGAAATAAGAGGAACCTATAATAACCATAGGTACTTATAATGAGTTCCTCAAAGTTTAACTAATAATTATTAAAGGAACAAATTATGGAAAAAATACTAGATATTATAGAAGCCATTGCACATGAAAAAAACATTTCGAAAGAGAATGCGCTAGAAGCATTTAAAGAGGCATTAATAAACACTGCCAAAAAACTTACTTCTTTTACAAGTAACTTTGAAGTTATCATTGACAATGATACAAAAAGCTATAGTGTAAATAAAGTAATTACTGTTGTAAAAGATGGGGATGAGAAACTTTTTGCAGAGGTTGGTAGAGAGCCAAATATAGAAAAAATAGAATCAGATGGTTTTATATCATTGAGTGAAGCTAAAGAGTTTGATGACTCTATTGAATTAGGAGATCAACTTAAAGAAGAGTTTATCCTAGAGGAGCATGGACGTACTGCTTCTGCAAATCTTTTTAGAGAACTTGAGTACCACATACAAAGACGTATAGAACAAGACCTTTTTGAAAAATATAGAGAAAAAGTCGGTACGGTGATGCTAGGTACGGTAAACCGTGTAGATGCTGATGACAACACGCATGTTGAGATCGGTGAACTTAAAGGTATTATGACACTTAGAAACCGTATCAAAGGTGAAAAATTTAAACGTGGTGACAGCATTAGGGCTTTACTCAGATATGTAAGTGTTGACCCTCAATACGGTCTTTTCCTTGAACTTACCAGAACTTCACCTAAATTTTTGGAAGCACTTATGGCAAGTGAAGTTCCAGAGATCGATGATGGTGTTGTAGAGATCACAGGCGCGGCAAGGATCCCTGGAGAGAGAGCGAAAATTGCACTTAAAACAGACCAGATGAATGTGGATCCTATCGGTGCTGCTGTAGGTGTAAAAGGGGTACGTATCAACGCAGTAAGTGAAGAACTTAACGGTGAGAACATTGACTGTATCGAATTTTCTCCTATCCCGGAAGTTTTCATTACACGTGCTTTGAGTCCTGCTATTACACAGAGTATCAAAGTGGATGCTGATGAGAAAAAAGCGATCATTAACATTACGGGTGACCAAAAGGCAAAAGCGATAGGTAGATCCGGAATTAACATCCGTTTGGCTTCTATGCTTACAGGATATACTATAGAGCTCAATGAAGTTGAAGGTGTAACAGAGAGACAACCGGAATCAGCAGAGAGTGGAGAAGTAGAGAAAACTACAGATACAACGGCATTGGCAGATCTATTTAAATAAGAGGGTGTTTTGCATCCATTGGGCAACCACAAGGGATTGCCCCTACAAATATATTTTCAACTTGTAGGGGTGCCCCTCGTGGGTACCCTAAAATTAGTATAAAGTTCAATTTTAAGAAAGTACCATTTCAGAAAAACTGCCGGCATCAAGTGATGCAGACCCGACCAAAACACCATCAACCCCACGAATACTCGTAATCTCTTTAATATTGGCAGGTTTGGCACTGCCACCATACAATAATGGTTTTTGTACTGTTTTTTTCAATGCTTCATGTGTTGAGGCAATCTCTTCCACTGTTGCAGAGCGTCCGGTTCCTATGGCCCAGATAGGCTCATAAGCAATAATAAGATTATCATACGAAGTATCTATACCTTCAAATTGTGCAAGTAAATATTCTATCACAGCTTCATCTCCCTGCTCACGTACCTCAAGAGGTTCACCGATGCAATAGATGATCTCAAAACCCTGCTCTTTGAAATAAGCAAACTTTTCAGCTACGATCTCCTGACTCTCGCCTATGATCTCTCGTCTCTCACTATGTCCTATAAGAATCGTTTTGATAGAAAACTCTTCAAGCTGTTCTACCCCTATCTCTCCTGTGTAGGCACCATTCTGTGTAGGATAGGCATTTTGTGCGCCTACTGTAAAATCACCTTCAAAGCGATCCAATGCCGTAGAAGGAGGGAAAATATAAACACTGTCTTCTGTTTTTTTACCAGCAATCTTTTCTTTCAGTTCTTCTATATAGTTTTTTGTTGTCTGACGTGTGTGATTTGTTTTAAAATTGGCAGCATAGATCATCTGTTTCCTTTGTCTAAAAAATATTTTTTAATGATTATTTGTAATTATATATTCCCAAGTTAACCTTGGGAATATAATGAAGATGTCACGCATTAGCTTTCGAGTGCTTCCAGGCCTGGTAAAACTTTTCCTTCGATCAGTTCCAAGCTGGCTCCACCACCTGTACTTACAAAGGTCATCTCATCCACATCCCCTGCTTTTTGTGCCACATCAGCCGTATCACCACCACCCACAATAGTTGTTGCATGTGTATCTGCAATATTGTGTGACATTTTAATACTTCCTTTAGCGAATCTATCCATTTCAAAAACACCCATTGGACCATTCCAGATGATAGTTTGAGCATCATTGATCACTTCACGGAAGAGTCTGCTCGATGCAGGACCGATATCTAAGCCCATCCATCCCACTGGGATCTCCTGCGAAGGAAGATATTTGGTTTCCACATTTTCAGAAAATTCCGGAGCTACCACTAAGTCAACAGGCAGATAAAATTTTACACCCGCTTTTTTAGCTTTATACATGATCGCTCTCGCATCATCAAGCAGATCATCTTCCACAAGAGA
>NATJ01000052.1 GCA_002085305.1 Epsilonproteobacteria bacterium 4484_65
AAAGATGCAAATCCTGATCCTTGGGCTGATATTGATGCGATCATTGGTGTAGGTGATACAGTAACTGCTACAGTTTCTAACATCGAGCCTTATGGTGTATTTGTTGATCTTGGTGAAGATCTCGAAGCATTCCTTCATGTATCTGAGATCTCTTGGGATAAAAATGTTAAACACCCGAAAGATTACCTGGAAAACAATCAAGAGATCAATGTTGAAGTGATTGAGATCGATAAAGAGGGTAGAAGACTTAGAGTAAGCCTTAAAAACCTTCTTCCTAAACCTATGGATGCATTTACAGCTGAAAACAGAGTTGGTGATGTTGTAACTGGTACAGTAACATCAATCACTGATTTTGGTGCATTTGTAAGAGTTGGTGCTATAGAAGGTCTTCTTCATAATCAAGAGATCTCTTGGGATAAGTCACAAAATGCAAAATCTGAACTCAAAGTGGGTGATGAAGTTGAAGTGAAGATCATCAAGATAGATAGAGATGCAGGAAAAATTTCATTGAGTAAAAAAGCACTAGAGGCTTCACCTGTAAAAGCATTTGCAGAGACGCATAAAAATGGTGCTATCGTAACTGGTACAGTAAAAGATAAAAAAGACTTTGGTGTATTTATTGCACTTGAAGAGAATGTTGATGCACTTATCAGAACAGAAGATCTTCACCCTCTTAAACTTGATGAGATCGAAAAAGGTCAAGAGATTAAAGGTGTGATCAGCTTTATCGATGGTAACACTGATAGAATCAGAGTTTCTGTAAAAAGACTTGAGCGTCAAGAAGAGAGAGAAGCAATGGATCAACTTAACTTGGATCAGGATGACAGCATGACTTTAGGTGATGCATTTGGCGATAAATTTAAAAGATAAGCTATTATAGGACGCTTTTAGAGCAAAGCTCCAAAAACTGCGTTAACACTGAGTTGCCTTCAGCAGGCAGCTCATACGACTAGTCGTATTTTCTTCAGTACTTTAAAAAATTAAGTAAATAAAAAATTACAAAAAAGGTTATTTAGATGTCAAAAAAAACAATTGTTGTATGTGACCATATACACCAAACTGGATTAGACATTCTTGCTAATGATAGTGAAATAGAACTTATAAATGCTGCAGATGAGCCTAAAGATAAGCTTGTCTCAGAGATTATTCCTCTAGCAGATGTTGCTATTACACGTTCTTCTACAGATGTAGATGATGCGTTTTTAGCTGCAGCTAAAAAAATCACAGCAGTTGTGCGTGCAGGTGTAGGGGTAGATAATGTAGATATTCCCGGTTCAAGTAAACAGGGTATTGTTATCATGAATGTACCTACCGCGAACACTATTGCCGCTGTGGAACTTACTATGGCACACTTGCTTTCATGTGTAAGAAAATTTCCTTATGCGCATAACAACCTCAAGCTTGACCGTGTATGGAGAAGACAAGACTGGTATGGTACGGAGCTTAAAGATAAAAAGCTCGGGGTTATTGGTTTTGGTAATATCGGTTCAAAAGTAGGTAAAAGAGCAAAAGCATTTGAAATGGATGTACTTGCTTTTGACCCATACATTGATCCAAGTAAAGCAACAGATCTTGACGTCACTTATACAAAAAACTTTGAAGATATTTTAGCATGTGATATTATCACTATTCATACACCTAAAAACCAAGAGACTATCGGGATGATAGGTACTGAAGAGATCGCTAAGATGAAAGATGGCGTGATACTTATCAACTGTGCCAGAGGTGGTTTATATGATGAAGATGCACTTCTTGAAGGTTTGAAGTCTAAGAAGATCGCAATGGCAGGTATTGATGTATTTAACAAAGAGCCGGCAATAGATCATCCTCTACTTGACCTTGATAATGTAACCGTTACACCACACCTTGGTGCCAATACTAAAGAATCACAACGTAACATTGCGATCCAGGCAGCAGAAAATGCGATAGCAGCGGTTAAAGGTATTTCGTATCCAAATGCGCTTAATTTGCCTATTAAAGAGAATGAATTACCTGATTTTGTAAGACCATACCTTGAACTTATCCAAAAGATGGGTCATTTATCTGCACAAGTCACTAAAAGTGCTGTGAAGTCCATCAAAGTGATTGCAGAAGGACCTGTGGCTGAGTATAGTGAATCTATGGGAACATTTGCTACTGTAGGGGTACTTACGGAGTCTGTCGGAGACACTGTGAATTATGTGAATGCAGAATTTGTTGCTGAAGATCGAGGTATAGAGATATTGAAAGAAACGAAACCAAATACAAGCGGTTTTACCAATAAAGTAGCCATTAAACTTACTACAGCAGATAGTACTATTACTATTGCCGGTACAGTATTTGATGATACTGTTCAACGTATTATTGAGATAGATGACTATACGTTAGATGTTGAACCAAAAGGAACAATGATCTTCTTTAGAAATAATGATACACCGGGTGTTATTGGTGATGTAGGTCATATCTTGGCTAGTAACGAATTAAATATTTCTGACTTTAGGCTAGGAAGAGACAATAAAAAACAAGCATTGGCTATTGTGCGTGTAGATGGTCAAATCTCTAAAAAAGTGCTTGATGAACTTTCATCATTGGAAGCATGTATTAGTGTATCTTACGCGACACTTTAAGCTGTTTTTTTGTGGGTATTTATGCCCACGTTACGTGACACTACCTTAAATATTCAAAATAATTGATACAAATAACTATTTTTAATCATTAAATTAAATTCAATTAGATATAATCGCGATAATACTGCTGTAACATAATGTAGTACTACATCTTGTGCTATAATAAATCTTTATATTTAGGAGTTTACTATCATGTTTATCAAAAGATACTTTCTTTTATTGGCTATTGCATTGCCTCTTTTCGCAGGCGTAAAGCATTTAAGTCTTAATCATGCTATAAAAATGTTAAAGAAAGATAATTTAGAATTGAAAATATCGCGCTTTAATGAACAGATGAAGCAATATGAGGCAAAGGCAGCGGAAGGATTCCATTATGGTAAATTGGATCTGACCGTTGCGGGAATGAGATCTAATGATGCAGGGAATGTATTTGGGTTTAAACTGCAGAGTAGAGAAGCAACTTTTAATGATTTTGGTTTTGATCAATTTTTAGGACAAATGGGAGGATTGCCAGGGAATGCTCCAGAGCTTTTAGCTACACAACCTGATAATCTTAACTATCCAGATACACGCAATCACTTTCAAACAAAGATTTCTTATATGCTTCCCATTTACACAGGGGGCAAACTCACTGAATATGGACATATTACAGACTCTCTTCACCGTATGAGTCAATTGGATACAAAAAAGCTTCTTAATGAGAAAATTTTCCAAACCAAAAAAGCATTTTATGATATCTCTTTGGTGGAAAACTATATTTATAATCTTTCTAAGATCATTCACAATATTGAACGCTTGAAGTCTATAGTAAAGAGCATGCAAAAAGAGGGTTATGCGCAAAATATAGATCTACTAGAGGTAGAAGCACGTAAGGCAGAAGCAGAAAGTATGTTTAATCAGGCAAAACTTAATAAAGACCTTGCCTATCAATTCCTCTCTTTTTTACTGAATACGGAAGTTAGTACTATTAAAAAAGTGAATGATATGGCACCTATGCCTCGTGTAACTGCCAGAGAGGTAGAAGCAAACAATTTAGATATACAAAAGGCACTTTTGGGATTAGAAATTACAGAAATGGCAGTGAATGTTGAAAGATCAAATTTTCTTCCTACGGTTGGAGGCTTTGCAGAATATGGCAGTGCTGATGATAAGCTTTGGAATGAATTTGCCGATAAGGATGCCTATACGGTTGGGGTTCAGGTTAAATGGAATTTGTTCAGCGGTGGAACTGATGATGCTAACTTGGAAAAAGCAAAAGTGAATCGTCTTAAAGTAAAAGACCAGGTAGCGTTGGCTAAAAGTGGTATTGCTTTACAAGTAAAAAAATTACAAACGGAAATTTTAAGCCAAAGTGCTGATGTAAAGAGTTATAAAAAGCAGTTACAGTTTGCCAGAAAAGTGTATGAGAATTACAGTGCACGTTACAAAGAGGGAATTGTTTCTATCTCTGATGTTTTGATCAAACAGTCCAAAGAGCTTGAAATGTTACTTAAGCTGTTGAGTGTTAAAAACAAACGTAATACAAAAATATTTGAATTGAACAGTATCTTAAATGCAGGAGGAAATGTATGAGAAGAGTGATTACATTAGTGATGATGGTTGTTATGGCGACAGCAGTAAATGCTGTAGAGATCAATCTAAGTGGATCAGTAGTTTCAGACAACCAAAAGATGATGACAAGCCGTTATATGGGTTATGTGAAAAACATGGCTGTCTCAGAAGGTGATATTGTTAAAAAAGGACAGTTGCTTTATGAAATAGATTCTAAAGAGATCGAATCTGCAGAGAGACAAGTTGATCTTGGTATTTCTCAAGCAAGACTGGCACTTCAAATGAATAAAAATCAATATAACAATGTACTTATGAACCTTTCAAGACACCAAAGACTCTATAAGAAAAAGATGGTTTCAAAGTATGAATTGGAGACTTTGGAACTTGCAGCAAAAAATCTTAAAGATATGGTGACGATATCCCAAAAGCAAGTGGAACAGGCAGAGGCGAAAAAAGAGGAAGTACTGAATCAGTATAATTATCTTAAAATTCATGCACCCAATGATGGTGTGATAGTAGCTAAAAAAGTGAATGAAGGAGAGATGGCGATTCCTGGTATGCCGGCAGTTATTCTTACTGACTTGAGTCGTTTAAAAATTATTGCTGAAATTTCAGAAACACAGCTTAAGTATATTAATTTAGGTAAAGAAGTAAGTGTTGAAATTCCTTCACTTGGATTTATTACTATTGGTAAGATAAATTCCATCATACCTAGTTCTAACCCAATGACACACAAGTTTAAAATAAAAATAAAATTCGATCTTAAAGGTCGTTCGGTCTATCCTGGTATGTATGCCAAAATCCTTATTAAGTAGTGATTATGTCAGATAAAAAAGAATATCAAGTTACAGATGTAGCAGGTAAGTTAGCAAAGGGCTTCTTGAACAACCCTTTAACTGCAGTTTTAGGTGCTTTTTTGCTTCTCATGGGTTATCTGGCACTTAATACTATGCCAAGAGAAGAGGATCCTCAGATCGCTATCTCCGGAGGTGCGGTTATCGTAGCGATGCCTGGTGCAACTCCTAAAGAGATAGAAAATGTTATTGTAAAACCTTTGGAGAGAAAACTTCGAGAAGTAAGAGGGATAGAGCATGTCTATGGTATGTCTATGGATAATGTAGGTGTGGTAAATGTTATGTACTATATTGGAGAAAACAGAGAGGACTCTAACCTCAAACTCTATGATAAAGTGATGCAAAATATGGATAAAATGCCAAAAGGTGTCATGCAACCATTGATCAAACCTTTTGATATTGATATTGATATCCCTATTATTACTGTAGCGTTTTATCCTAAACCAGGTAGTGATCTGGGTGATGTTAAACTTTTTGAAATGGTACGAAAAGTACAACAGAAGATAAATGGTGTTGATGCCGTAGCAAAAACAACACTTAAAGGTGCACGTAAAGCACAGTACAACATTGAAGTAGATATGGGAAAACTTTCAGCCTATCACCTCTCTCTTGGTCAGATCATGCAGGCGGTTCAATCTGTTGCAGTTGATGTACCTAATGTAAAAGGAAGAACACGAGATAACAAACTTGTGGTCTTTGGTGTAACGAATGCCATAGAGAGTGTAGATGATGTGGGCTCTGTTATTGTAGCACAATATATGGGTTCACCTATTTATTTGAGAGATGTAGCAGAAGTAACAAGTGGCTTGGATATTCAAAATTTTCAAACAGCTAAAATACTACTTAAAGAAGATGCAAACAGTTCAAGCTTAAGTGAAGAAGCAAATCAAATCACCATGACAGTAGCTAAACTTGCTGGTACCAATGCAGTATTTGTTGCTGAAGATGTTGTGAAAGTTCTTAGAGAATATGAAGCTGAATTCTCTAAAGTGGGTGTTGGGTATCTAATAACCAGAAACTATGGTGAAAGAGCCAATGAAGCAGTAAATGAATTGATGCATCACCTTATCATTACCATTATTATTATTGCACTCATGCTTGTATTTGCTTTAGGTTGGAGAGAGTCTATTATCGTTACTTTCTCTGTTCCTGCTATCTTAGCAGTAACGCTTTTTACTGCATGGATGACAGGTCAAACCATGAACAGGATCACGCTTTTTGCACTCTTGCTTTCCTTGGGACTGCTTGTGGATGCTGCGATTATTGTTATTGAAAATATTCATAGACATCTGCATGCTCATGGTGTTGAAGATAAAGAGATGGGTGAACTTCTTATCGAGGCGACAGATGAGATCGGTGCACCAACCAATATCGCGACTTTGGCGATCATCCTTACGATGGTACCGATGGCATTTGTAGGAGGGATGATGGGGTCATTTATGAAGCCTATCCCTTATAATGTACCTGTGGCATTGATCGCTTCACTCTTTGTAGCTTATATCTTTACACCTTATTTGAGTTTAAGACTATTGAAAAAACCAGAGCATAAGCATCATGATGATAAAGGAGGCAAATAATGGGTAAACTTGAAGGTCTTATTTATAATATTTTAGACAAAAAGTCTAAAAAAACACTTGTTGTTGTACTTACTATTTTAGCATTCTTTGGTTCGTTGATGATGTTCCCTACTATGATGGTATTGGCAAAAATGCTTCCTGGTAAAAGTGCCAATACGTTTTCTGTTTATGTGGATACTCCT
>NATJ01000053.1 GCA_002085305.1 Epsilonproteobacteria bacterium 4484_65
CCTTTTTTATATGAACCATAATAGATACCTGTAAACATGTGGATATAGATGATCAAGAAAACCAATGATGCACCTACACCGTGAATATGTCTCCACAACCAACCGTAACCTACTTCAGACATGATCGTATAGTTTACAGAATCAAATGCTAAATTCGTATCTGGCTTGTAGTACATTAACAAGAAGATACCACTTACAACTAAGATACCAAATGTTGCTGCAAGAACCATACCCATTGCCCATAAGAAGTTAATATCTTTCCAATACTCAGTTTGCATTACTCTTTTTAGCGTTTCTACTGCAAGTCTCTGGTCGAGCCACTCACCGATGCTATTTGCTTTTTCAAATTTTGCCATGTGCTCCCCCTTATACCGTTAGACCGGCGTCTAGCATTTTTTTATACTCAGGACCAGCTTCGCCGAGTACAAGCTTTGTTCCATCTATTTTAAATGGTGGAATTTCCAGTGGACTTGGCGGAGGACCGAAGATCTCGTGTCCACTCGCATCAAATTCACCACCGTGACAAGCACATAAGAATTTTTTATCATCCGGCTTATATGCAGGAATACATCCCAGGTGCGTACACAATCCAATAGAAACATGAAATCTGTCAGAACCTACAACAACATCTCTGTCATCTGCTTTCATATCTTTTGTTTTTTTCAAAACAAAGATAGGTTTACCTCTCCATTTTTCTACATTCAGCACATTTGGTTGTGCTCCACTTAAGTCAACTGTTGTAAAACCAGCTGCTTTTACACTTGGCAATGGATCCCAGCTACGCTTCATTGCATATAGAGCGCCAATACCGCCTAAAGCGGTAAAACCACCGAGAGCCATACCCATAAAGTCTCTACGACCTTTTACGTTTTTTCCCATACCTATTTCCTTCCTTAATAATAGTTTTAGTCCCCTATTATACGAGATTTGTACTTAAATAGGATTGACTTAAATCAAAAATAAGTATCTATATAATCTGATTGTTACAGTAAGTGAATTAGGACAAAAATTATCCTAATTCACTACATCAATTTTATTTATAGGGCTGATATAATTTTTTGCTCATTGAAACGTTCTACTATATTTTCAATAAGCTGTGTTTCTTCTTTCAAATATTTCGCTACAAGTTCAGCATCAAAACCATTTACGATATCTATGCCATATGTTTTTAAGAGTTCAACAGGATAAAGGTCATTATTTGAAAGTTGAAGATAAATTACTTTTGCACCACTTACTTTAGCCTCTAGGGCAGTTTGTGCAGAGGCAGTCACAATATGACTGCTACTTTTAATAAGATCCATATACTCTTCAGGTTCATGTAGTGTAGAAAAAAGTTTTGCCAGATCATCTTCATACTTCACAAAGAAATAATTTCCAAGAAGCAGTTCCATATTCAGTGTTTTAAAAAATGCTTCATTATTTAAAATCGTTTTATCATAATCTGCATCATTTAAAAAGAAAAGAATACGTTCTTCTTTTGCTGTTTCTTCAAAATATGTATCATCTATAATTACAGCATCTACACAACTCTCATCCTTACACTCTACCTTAAATAAAATTTCACCATGTACTGATACATCATCATTACCCACCTCAAAACGCCAAACATTTTTAAAGTCTTCACAATACTTTACTAGACGTCCATGGTCATCTTCAGGTGAATCTATGATAATACTATCTCCAAATTGAGCGATAGCATCTATATCTTGTACTGTCTCAACAGTTACATATTCTTTCACACCCAAATCTTTAGCCACGAGACCTGCACGAAAATCATTTACTAAAAGTTGTGTTTCTACTCCACTGGATGCAAGGCTTTTTAGTAAAGCTGCACCTCTTCTAACTCTCTCAAGTCCTATTTTATGTCCTGAATTTGCATAATAAAATAACATTAATTTTGTCCTTTAGGTTGTCTATTTTTTCTTTTTGCCTCTTTGTGCCATCTTGATATGCACATGGATGATCTCCAATGCAGCAGGTGTTACGCCAGATATCTGTGATGCTGCAAACAATGTAGGAGGTGTTGCAGTTTCCAGCTTTTCTACTATCTCATTACTTAAACCTGATATGTTGCTATAGACAAAACCTTGCGGTATTTTGATCTTCAACATATCATCCATTTTGAGTATCTGCTGCTGCTGCTTCTCTATGTAACGACTGTATTTCGCCTCTACCAGTATCTGCTCCATCACTTCATCATCATATTTATCAAAGTCAGGCAGGAGGGTGACTAACTTTTCTCTGTTAAAATCCCCACGCCCTATGACATCCATCCAATAGGTTCTGTCATTGATCTTTACAGCACCTATAGATTCCAATTTAGCCAAAAATTCTTTGGTTGGGGTTACATGATTTACCCTAAGATAGTCTAACGCCTCGTCCAAATTTCTCTTTTTGACTTCAAACTGTTCCATATAGTCATCATCAAGAAGTCCCAACTCTTTACCATAGTATGAAAGTCTCATATCTGCATTGTCTTCACGAAGAAGCAGTCTATACTCCGCACGAGAGGTAAACATACGGTATGGCTCTTTGGTGCCTTTGGTTACCAGATCATCTATCAGTACACCAATATAAGCTTCATCACGTCTAAGTATAAACGGTTCTTTTTCTTGAATATTCAATGCCGCGTTTATCCCAGCCATAAGTCCTTGTGCTGCAGCTTCTTCATAACCGGTAGTCCCATTGATCTGCCCTGCACAGTAAAGACCTTTAACTTTTTTAGTTTCTAACGTATGTTTCAAATCCGTAGGTTGAACATAATCATACTCAATGGCATAGCCGTAACGAACAATATTTGCATTTTCCATTCCCTCTACAGAACGAACCATTTCAAGTTGGACATCTGTAGGTAAAGAAGTACTCATACCGTTGATGTAGTACTCTGTCTCATCTATGGTTTGAGGCTCTACAAATATCTGGTGTCTTGGCCTATCTCTAAAGCGACTGATCTTATCTTCGATACTTGGACAGTAACGAGGACCTACACCTTCAATCTGTCCGGAAAAAAGAGGTGCTCTGTCAAAATTACTCTCAATGATCTCATGTGTTGTCTCATTGGTATACGTCACATAACAGGGAAGCTGTGTAGGATTAAAAGTTTTTTTATCTGTTCTAAATGAAAAAGGTGGTGGTGGAGTATCTCCTGGTTGTACTTCCATTACAGAGATATCAACTGATTTGGCATCAATTCTCGCACATGTACCTGTTTTTAGACGACCGATATTTAGTCCAAGTTCTTTCAAATATTCTGCCAACTCTACAGAAGCAAATTCCCCTTGTCTTCCTGCAACTTGCTGCTTATCACCAATGTGGATCAGACCATTGAGAAATGTCCCTGCTGTGATGATCACTTTAGGTGCCAGATATCTATTACCCAGTTGTGTGGTTACACCTTGAACTTCACCCTCTTCTACGATGAGTCCATCAGCTATCTCTTGCTTAACGTCCAAGTTAGGAGTATTGAGTACGACATTACGCATATAGATACGATAGGCATCCATATCGATCTGTGCACGAGAACCTCTTACTGCAGGACCTTTAGAAGCATTGAGTGTACGAAACTGTATACCTGTTTTATCGGTACAAAGTCCCATCTCACCGCCAAGTGCATCTACTTCTCTTACCAAATGACCTTTAGCCAATCCACCTATGGCAGGGTTACAAGAAGAAGCCCCTATCTGCTCTGCTAAAATTGTGATCATCAGTGTCTTTACACCCATACGTGCAGAAGCTAAAGAAGCCTCTATCCCTGCGTGACCACCACCGATGACTATAACTTCATAATTCATTTTAAACTGCCTTTGAGAAAGGTACCCACAAGGGGCACCCCTACATTATATATTATAAAATTTGTAGGGGCATCCCTTGTGGTTACCCTTAACCGATATATTTTCGCTATAATAATCGAATTATATCCAAATAAATTGAGGTCATATGTTCACAGGTCTAATCCGAGAAATCGCCACTGTTAAAAGCTACCAAAACAACATCTTAACTATCAAGTCTCAACACAAAGCTAAGCTAGGTGATTCCATTGCCATAAATGGAGTCTGCCTTACTGTTATTAAAGTACACTCCGATGGGTTTGACTTGGAACTTGCAGATGAAACCCGTTCTATCATAGATGAGAGTAAGATCTCTGGATCAGTACATATGGAACCAGCCATGATGATGAATGACAGATTTGAAGGGCATATTGTACAGGGACACGTAGATTGTGTCGGTACAGTTTCACAGATCACCCCTAGGGAAAATGCCACAGACTTCATCATCAAAGTAGAACCAAAGTACATTGCACACATCATCCCCAAAGGCTCTATTACTATAGATGGCATATCACTAACAGTCAATGATGTAGGCAATGACAATTTCAGACTCACTATCATCCCTCACACACTCAAAGAAACACTGATGAAAAACTATAAAATAGGGACAAAACTCAACATAGAGACTGATGTTTTTGCCAGATACATAGACCACATACTTGCACACAGAAGTCAAAAAAAGAGTATGGGATGGAATGATGTTGATAGTTTACAGATGAGCTACTAATGAACCTCTACAACTTCACTGTTCCTAAAAATGGTGAAGACTTCACTACCCTATTTGAACACAAAAATATCAAAATAAACCACATTGTAAGTTCAGCGTATGTTGAACCTGTTGAGTATGTGCAGGATGAAGCTGAATGGGTAGTACTCATAGAGGGTGAAGCTACTTTACTTATAAACAACAAAGAGAAAATCCTCAAAAAAGGTGATACTCTTTTTATTCCAGCCAAAACACCCCATAAAGTTTTAAAAACGAAAGAGGGTACTGTTTGGCTAACAGTTCATATCTACTGATAATCCCTATCCTTCATACTCCTAGCCTCAGTATTACGTTGTTTCTTTAACTCCATATCTATATACTCCATATCTTCAAGCATTTTCAAGCTTGCAACAGTTGAGTATCGCATCATTTCTGCTCTGTGTACAAAAATATAAAATCCATTTTCATAAAGTCCTAAACGTATAGCTGCAGCTGTAGAGTAGGTTGTCAGTATGGCATCCTCTTTACAGATAGCTCTAACATCTCTAAAATATTCTGTTGTCCAAAGTAGGGGATTATGTGAAGGACTGAAAGCATCTTGGTAAACGATATCTATCTTCTCTTTTATTTGAGGGATACTTTTTCTGGCATCACCAAGTAGTATCTCAATTCTAAATTGTTCATCTTTATAATAGAGATCTTGACTTATGGCTTTTATAATATGTTTAATATTCTCAAATTCCGGAGGATAGTCAAATGTTGCCAAAGAGTGTACAAGTCCTTCATCAAATTCAGGGGAGAGTATGTGTACTTTTGTAGAAAGTTTATGTTTTTCAATATAGTAGAGTGTTGCAAAAGTGTTATAACCTAGACCAAAACAGATATCTAAGATGGTGAGTTGTGTTTTATCTTTTGTAAGTGCTAAAGCTGGCTTTACATGTTTTTCTAAAGATTCATGTAAAGCACCATCTTTTGTGGAGTGGTAGGGTTCATCAAATTCATAAGAGAAGAGTGTATTTGTACCATCTTCACAAAGTACGATCTTTTTTTCTTCTCTTATCTTTTCATTGTACATGATTAGGGTATGGTTAGAGACCTATCTCATCAAGCTCTTTAAATTTAAAGGCTTCTATGATCTCTTCAATAGTCTCTTCTTCTCTTACGCAAAGTGTCATCATTCCCTCATTCATAAAGTCCATATAATTCTCATATTTATTGATCAAGATAACAAAATCAACCCATGCTTCATCACATGCTTCACGACTGTCAAAGAAACGAACTGATTTTACTTCACCTTCATCAAAATCCACCAGTGCCCACTGTTTTGCTTCATATTGTGGAGCAACTTTTGAAGTTTTTGCATCATTTCCGTCTACAGGTATCCAAATCAACATGTTAAAGTCCCTTGAGTATTTTTTTACTGAGTTTAAGATCTTCATTATTCATGATACCGATACCTCTGTCTAAAACAGTCTGAGCAATCTCTTTTGCTTCTTTTAAAGAGTGCATCTTGTAAGTTCCACATTGATACTTATTAAGTTCTGGAATATCACTTTGTTTTTTAACTTTAAGTACATCTTTCATAGATTCTTTCCAAGCTTTGGCTACTTTTTTCTCACTTGGAGTCCCAAGAAGTGACATATAAAATCCTGTACGGCATCCCATAGGAGAAATATCAATGATCTCTACTTTTTTACCGTTAAGATGATCTCTCATAAATCCTGCAAAAAGATGCTCAAAGGTATGGATCCCTTTTTCTGATAAGATCTCTTTATTAGGTACACAAAAACGAAGATCAAATACGGTAATGTCATCTCCACTTGGTGTACGCATAGTCTTAGCAACTCTTACTGCGGGAGCTATCATTTTTGTATGGTCTACTGTAAAACTGTCTAATAATGGCATAGGTATTTCCTTAAATATATATTTTTTGATTATAGCGAAAGTTAGTAATGATAGTTAAGAATTTAAAGATTTATTTTATTTTAGTGATAATCGTGTGTAAGATTTCGTGTTAGTCTGCTGTAGATTTGATCTAATGGCGTGAGTGGAGTGAGGGAGCATACTTGTCAGTATGTGACCGAATGGAACGAAGCCATTCGGTCAAAGATGCGGTAAAGTAACTCGAAAGATTATATACGAGCTTCTTCGCGACGCTGTAGCATCTCCCAGTTTTTATCAATATCACCCTGGATCTGATCAATCACATGTCTATTCTCAGGCTTGAATAAGTGTTTATAACGCCCTTGAGCTCCAAGATAATCTTCTACTTTAAGAAGATTTTTTGGTCTGTAAAGAATATTAAGCTCATGAGAGTCAATAATTTCATAGAGTGGGAACATCAATGTATC
>NATJ01000054.1 GCA_002085305.1 Epsilonproteobacteria bacterium 4484_65
ATTTTTTTTCTCTTACCCTTTATCGTACTGGAAGTTGCAAATGCAAAGGTAGTGGAGTGTAATATTGTTACGGGGGGGACAAGAGAGTGTAACCCTTACAGTTCAAGATTGATAAAAGCAAAAGAGGTCAAATATGACAAGGATAGAAAAAAATTAATTGTTACTAAAACACTCCCTGTACCTGAAAAGAAAGCTTCTGTTAAAGTTATTTCGATAGAAGAGATGATCGAGAGATATGTAAAAGTTGAAGACTCTATGCGTTTTCAGGGAAATGAACCTGTACCATCAGAGAAAACAGAAAAAGAAATAATACTTACACGGATCGAAAAGGTCAGACTTGCAAGAAAAAAACTTTTTGATCAAATGAAAAAAGTTAAAGAAGAGAAAGAGGAAAAAAGACTTGCATCTTTAAAACTTGAGGAAGAAGAAAAGAAAAAAGAGTTAGAGAAAGAAGAAGAAAAGAGACTTGAAAGAATAAAGCTTGCCGAAGAAAAACGTAAAAACCAAGGTTTGTATGTGATTGAAAAAGGTGATAGTTTGAGTACTATTGCTGCAAAATTCGGTATGAAGACAAACGCATTAAGAGAGTTAAATAACCTGGAGAAGAAATCAGCCATTCGGATAGGAAAAAAACTGACTATTCCTTATAACCAAAAAAGGGTTGATGCTATTGCACGTGCAGAGTATATTGTAGAAAAAGGGGACAGCTTCGGTTCAATTGCCAAAGATTTCAATCTTACTTCTAAAGCTATCATAGAACATAATCGCTTAAAAAGAAAGGCTAAGATACGTTTGGGGCAGAAGATACGCTTACCTTTGCCTCATGCACTAAAAAAGAAGAGAAGAAAAACAAAATTGCTCCGACCTATTGGTAAACGAAAACTTCGTGTTACTGCTACAGCTTACAGTTCACATAAAGCACAAACAGATAAAACCCCATTCCTGGCAGCATGGAATAATCGCTTACGCCCAGGAGTAAAGAGTATCGCTGTCTCCAGAGATATGCTGACCAGATATGGAATGAAAAACGGTACAAAAGTAAGAATATCAGGATTACCGGGTATTTACAGGGTAAGAGATAAAATGAATAAACGTTATAGAAAACGAATTGATATTTATATGGGTCTCAATAAAAGGAGAGCATTACGTTGGGGAAGACGTAGTGTTGTGATCTACTGGTAGTTAAAGGGATTCAAAAATCTCTAAAACTTCAAGATATCTGTCACTCTTTTCTTCATATGTCTCTTCAAGCAAAGCCAACTCCTCAGTGATAACATTTAACCCTTTTTCCTGATAACATTCCGGATCTTGTAAACACGCATTGAGTTGATCCATCTCTTCTTCAAGTGCTTCTATTTCATCAGGTAATTTATCGAAATCCTGTTGTTCTTTGTAGCTGAGTTTTGTCTGTTTCTTTTCTTTTGGTTTAGCCTCTGATTTAACAGCTTCACTTTTAACTTCTTTTTCTAGGTTGTCAAGTTCTTTCATCTGTTTTTCTATTTCAAGATACTCTGTATAAGTTTGGTAGGATTCTTCTACCACACCATTACCTTTAAAAATGAAAAGTTTAGAAGCAATTTTGTCAATGAAATAACGGTCATGAGAAACAAAGAGGATCGCTCCGGGGAAGTTAATAAGTTTCTCTTCTAAAATATTAATGGTTTGGATGTCCAGGTCATTGGTAGGTTCATCTAAGATGAGACAGTCTACTTTCTTTGCCAAAAGTAGGGCAAGTGCCACACGGTTTTTTTCCCCGCCGGAGAGCATACCTACTTTTTTGTCTAAAAACTCTTTAGGGAATAGAAAAGATTTAAGATATCCATAGACATGAAAACTTACACCCTGTACATCTATATGATCACCTCCATCCGGACAGAAGGTTTCAATGAGTGTTTTGTTGTTGTCAAGCATTTCTCTGTGTTGGTCAAAGTAGCCTAATGCAAAGTCACCTTGCTTGATGACACCTGAGTCTGGTTTAATACGTCCCAACATCAGTTTAAGCAGAGTAGATTTACCAGCACCGTTGATACCTACAATGGCTATCTTGTCTTTTTGTAATATGCGCGTGGTGAGGTTCTCTATGAGTTTTTTGCCAGGTACAGAGTAGCTCATATTTTCTATGTCAAAAAGCATTTTTTTACGTGAAACTCCTTCATCACGGTTAAAATGTTTTTTCTCTCGTTCAAGCTCTACCATCATCTTACGTATAAGCGTAGGGTTATGTTTGGCTTCTTCACGTAGTTCAAAGACACGACGTTTGCGTCCCTGGTTACGTTTTTCTCTGGCTTTCACTCCTTTACCTAACCAAGCCTCTTCTTGCTTAAGCAGTCTCAGTAAGTTCTCATGACCCTTTTTCATGGCATGCATACGTGCCTCTTTTTGTTCCAGGTAAGCCATATACCCACCTGTGTAACTCACAAGCTCCTGATTATCCACTTCCACAACACGTGTGGCTATGGTATCTATAAAATGTCTGTCATGCGAGATGAAAAGGAGGGTGAAATTTTCTTTGAGTAAGATCTCTTCTAAAAACTCTACCATATATACATCAAGGTGGTTGGTGGGCTCATCAAGTAAAAGTACATCAGGTTTTTTAAGTATGAGAGATGCCAAAGCGACACGGCGCTGTTCGCCTCCGGAAAGAGAGACTACAGGACGATTCTCATACTCTTTGAGCTTAAACTCTTGCATGACGCGTTCTATCTTATCATCAAGGTTCCATGCATTATGATGGTCTAAAAAAGAAGTAACCCTATCGAGTTTTTTAAGTAGTTCCTGATTTTCAAAGTTCTCTGCCACTTTAAGACTAAGTATATCATACTCATCTTTGGCTTCTTTTAGTTCTGTAAGTTCATTTAGTATGGCTTCCCGTACTGACAGACCTGGATCAAAGTGAGGTTGCTGGGAGAGCATTTCTATGTGAATAGCAGAGTTTACAACTCTTTTACCTTCAGTTGGTTCCTCTTCACCTATGATGATCTTCATCAGAGTAGATTTACCGCAACCATTTTGCCCCACTATGGTCACTCTCTCGCCCTCATTAAGATGAAAGTCAACATCATTCAGTAACAGTTTTATATCATATTGTTTCTTGATATTGAAAAGGTCTATGAGTGCCACGATGAGTCCTTGGAGGTAAATTTTCGCAATTATAGCAAATTGAGTGGGATTTAAGGCTTGATAAGGTATATTCCAAATAAAAAAAAGAAGACCTATGTTAGAAATAATACTTGCCCTTTATTCCCTTTATACTTTTATGAGACTTTATATCTCTTTCATGCAGATAGGATACATTAATGATGAAAAACGAAAAGACCCTGTTTTAATGCCAGCAGGTAAATATATGGTAGCAGCAAACTACGCTGTAGCAAAAGAGAAACTCTCTTTGGTTGAAACATTTGTTGATTATCTTATGTTTGTGTGGTGGGTATTGGCAGGGTTTGCATTTCTTGCTTCTGTTGTACAGGTAGAAGGTGCCATTATGCAAGCAGTACTCTTTTTGTTTGGTTTCATCGCTGTAAATTATGTAGTAGGGCTACCTTTCCAACTCTATCAGACATTTAAGATAGATGAAGATTTTGGGTTCAATAAAATGACAGCCAAAATGTTCATACTTGATGCACTAAAATCGGCAGCGCTATTTATTGTACTTGGTGGTGCTATATTTGCAGTTCTTGCCTGGATCATCAGTAAGTATGAGATGTGGTGGTTATGGGGGTTTGTACTCATGTTTGCTATAGCTGTCATGGCAAATGTGTTAATGCCATTTTTCATGAGTCTTTTCAACAAGTTCTCACCTTTGGATGAAGGTGAACTTAGGGATGCCATCACTAAACTTATGGAGCAGGCAGGGCTAAAAAGTGATGGTATTTTTGTGATGGATGCCAGTAAACGTGACAGTCGTCTTAATGCATTTTTTGGTGGTCTTGGTAAGAGTAAAAGGGTTGTACTTTTCGATACGCTTATTGAAAAACTTAATAAGAAAGAACTTTTAGCGGTTCTTGGACATGAATTGGGACACTTCTCACATGGTGATATTTGGAAAAATATCGCATTAATGGGGCTTTTACTTTTTATCTCC
Source organism: Epsilonproteobacteria bacterium 4484_65 (assembly GCA_002085305.1). Taxonomy (GTDB): domain Bacteria; phylum Campylobacterota; class Campylobacteria; order Campylobacterales; family Sulfurovaceae; genus Sulfurovum. The sequence goes on from NATJ01000054.1 coordinate 4,082, forward strand.
TTTTACCTTTTTGGACATTTGCCTGATGAACTGTTTACACAGATGGGTGTGATACCTGAAGCGGGTGTGCAGATAGCTGTATTGATGCTATTACTTCCTTTAGTGAGTTTCGTCTTTACGCCATTTATGTCTTATGTAAGCCGTCACAATGAGTATGCAGCAGATGAATTTGGTTCAGAAATGGCAGGTAAAGAGAACTTGGTTTCTGCTCTTATGAAACTCATCACTGAAAACAAAGCCTTTCCAAAGTCACATCCTTTGGTTATCTTCTTTTACTATACGCACCCACCAGTATTAGAGAGACTCAAAGAGTTGGGTTATGATGCAAGTAATGTTGTTATAGCTGAAGAAGAAAAAATTGAAGAAACTGCTTTACCAAGTGATGGTATTTTTGCGTATATGGATGAGAAGCGTTAAAAGATGGTGAATAGTTTCACGATCTTAACTTCGGAACCGGAGTGGTCGGAATGAACGGAGTGAGTGGAGCCATGAAGGCAATGACCATTAAAGAAGGATTATTTTGGGCAAGAGAAGCACTTCATAAGGCGTGTGAACGACCACAGTTTGAAGCAGAGTTACTTTTGGCTTATCATTTAAAAAAAGAGCGTACTTATTTGTTCATACATGAAAATGAGAGTTTTGAAAGCGTTAAAGAGTTCAAGAAGCTTATCCAAAGAAGAGCTGCAAATGAACCCTATGAATACATCGTAGGGTCTGCCAGTTTTTATGATATTCATTTAGAGGTAGAAGAGGGTGTATTGATCCCCCGTCCTGAGACGGAGATACTTATTGATTTGGTTTCCGAGATCATCAAAAAAGAGAATATCACACGTATTGCTGAGATAGGGGTGGGTACGGGAGCTATTTCTGTGGTATTGGCTCGAAAGTTTCCTGAGCTTCGTATCATCGCTACAGATATTTGTGATACGCCATTAAAGGTGGCAGGAAAAAATATTGATACTTTTGGTTTGAATGCACAGATAGAGCTTCGTAAATCTAATCTTATAGATGAAGTTCCTGAAGTGTTGGAACTTGTGGTATCCAATCCTCCTTATATTGCAGAGGATTTTTTACTTGAATCAAATGTTGTGGATTATGAACCAAAAGAGGCACTCTTTGGTGGTAACGTAGGGGATGAACTGCTTAAACAAATCATCTTGGATGTTAAAGCTAGAGGTATCAAGTATCTTGCCTGTGAAATGGGATATGATCAAAAAGAACCTTTGCAGGAATTTGTTAATGAAATTGATGTAAAATCCATCAGATTTTATAAAGATTTAGCAGGATTTGACAGAGGGTTTGTCATTGAATTTTAAGGAGGTGGAGACTTTAGTCCCACTCACAGTTATAACTTCTTGGAAGTTTTGTATAATTTAATTATGATTTGAACTTTTGGTGGGACTGAAGTCCCCAATTCCAGAAGCATAGAATAAAGGAAAATAAAAATGAATAAATATTTTAAAATAACAACGATAGCCTATCTTGTACTATTGGGTGCAGTACTCGGTGCAGGACTTTTTGCAGGTATTGTCGTTGCCCCTGTGACATTTCATACAGAGACATGGTTGGGGTCTGAAGTTTTGAGTCATTATCAGGAAGGACTCATCATGACAGAAAACTTTATAAGACTCTCGTATCTGGTGAATGTTGTACTTGTTGCTGTAGCACTTTATGAGGGATATAAGTACAAAAAGTTTGAGAGAGATACCATTACCAAAGTAGCTACTTTTTTTGTCATTGCTACAGGGTTGCTTTTTTCACAGTACTACATCCCCGATATACTTACTATGCAAATGGCGGGTGAAGCGATGACACAGAGTGAAGCGTTTATCAATACCCATAAGGGCAGTGAGATCAACTTTAAGATCTTCTCTGCGGCACTTTTGGTACTTATGGTACGTAATATGCAAAAGGCATGCAAATAGATGAGTGGTGAGCCATTGGAACATCCATTTAAGCCTATTGTTTTTAAAGATACTGAGATCTTAATACTTGGTTCTTTCCCCAGTATAAAATCTTTTGAAAAAAACTTCTACTATGCACACCCACGTAACCAATTTTGGAAGATCCTTCATGCTGTAACCAGTTATCCTGTAAATAACCGTGATCAAAAAATCTGGTTACTCAAAGAGTGTAAGTTTGGGCTTTGGGATATGATAAAAAGCTGTCAGCGTGATAACTCTCTTGACAGTTCATTAGAAGATGAAGTAGTGAATGACCTTACCTCTTTTTTGGAAGAACATCCCAGCATCAAAAAACTAGCATTTACAGGCAAAAAATCAGAAGCACTTTTTAAACTACACTTTTCTCATCTTGAGATAGAGACAGTTTATTTACCCTCTCCATCAGCAGCTTATGCTAAAATGAAGTTTGAAGAAAAATGTACGCAGTATAAAGAGAGGCTAGGTGTGTAATGGCAGTTTGGGCAGTAGGGGATATTCAGGGATGTTACAGCTCCTTTAGAGAATTACTCAGGAAGATATCATTTGATCCAAGTAAAGACAAACTCTGGTTAGCTGGAGACTTAGTCAACAGAGG
>NATJ01000055.1 GCA_002085305.1 Epsilonproteobacteria bacterium 4484_65
ATATGGTAGAGAATAACAGGGAGAAGATTATTATCACTGTTACCCATGCCCAACTCAAAAGAAGCGGTCTCCTTGGGTCGAGTCTTTCAAGTAGAGTTATCCACAATTCGGAGAGATTTGAGAAGGTGCTGCAACAGGAAAAGGTCGCTTTGTGGGTCTCGGGGCACAGTCATTTACCACAACGACTTTCTGGCACTGTAACAGTTCGCAAAGATCTGGGTGGTACATGCTTTGTCAATGTGGGCTCAATTAGTGATGAATTATTTTTAGACAGTGAATCACGATTCTTCTATTTCCATGATGGTTCTGATGTGGTTTGGATACGCTCTCGAAACCATAGTAAGCAGTTGTTTAATACTGATCTTGATATTCAGATACCACTTGGAAGATCATTTTCATTGAGCAGTGGCAAATCACAGGTTTTCTAAGTTACGGTATATACTTACATAGTATGATCTAAAGAATGACGATGAAAGAGTTCTTAACATTTCAAACATTTATCACTCCCTCTCTTCTCCTTCTTATCTACTGTGTCGGTGCGGTTTTTATTCCCATATTGAGTTGGTATCTTGCCAAATGGATCAAAAATTCTTATTTTTCTGAAATATTCACTACAATAGAAGAAGATGTTAAAATCGATATGACCTTCAATCGACATTTAATTGTGACAATCATTTTTTCCTCTGTTTCCTTTGTATGGAAATAGTTTGGCGAGTAATGTTTGAGTTTTTTATTGCTTATTTTGATATGCATGATGCATTAATGAAATTAACTTGGGGATTTTGTAGATGAATATTAGTAGGGGAATCATTATACTGGCACTGTTATCATTTGCTGTGTATGCAGATAATAGTTCTGAAATTGACAGGAACACCAGTACTCAGAGCACACAAGATGAGGTTAACTATATAGATGACACACATAGAAGCATATCAAGAAGAGTGGTTGAATGGGCCGACAAAATAGATACAAAAATCAGTTCTTGGTTGGGAAATATGGAAGATAATTCAACTCGGGTTACGCCTAGAGTATTAGATGCTTCTAGCACTTCTTTGGAAAATCAAGTAAACTTGGCAGATGCGTTTTTTCAAAGTAACAAGTATTTAAATGAGACTGAAGATATTTACATACGGGTACGCACAGGAGCTACTTTTAAGTCAAAATATTCTGAAGACTATGAATTCAAACTCAGTGCACAGATCCCCTTTAGTAAAAGTAAGAAATATTTAAAGATCTTTATTAATGATGTTACAGTTAACAATACGAAAGGCGTATTAGCCGGGGATTTAGATGATGATAAAGTGGATCCTAATCTAGGGATCAACTATTTTGCACCTGAAAAATATGGTATAAATTCCAAATATGCACTTGGGTTATCAGGTACAGATCCTTTTGTAAGTGCTCGATATAATATGCCTATAAAAACAAATGAGTGGCTAATAGATCCTGTACAGATATTTAGATATTCTCTTGATGATAGATTTGAAGAAGAGACAAATATTTATTTTGATAGACAATTTAAAGAGCGATCACTCTTTAGGTTACAGCTTCATAGAAAAACACAAGATATCTTAGATGGTATGGATTATGCTTTATCACTTCAATATTATTGGAGTAATAAAGAAAAGACAGGTCTTGGTTTTTCTCAAACATTTTTCGGTAATACAGAATATCATTACACTATAGATAAATTTGCTCCTATACCTCAAATTGAAACCTTTGGTGGTATTAATAATTATGTGGAAAGTTGTCGTGATTCAAATAAAGCTTCTATCCTCTCAATAGATGCCCTACACTCTTCATAAAATAAGTCGTAGTCAAAGGTGCAAAAAAATCAAAAGCTGCTTGTGCATCTATGATCTTATCATCTTTACCCAAGAAGACTTCAATGGTCGTACCTCTATCAAGTACTTCTTGTATCTTCTTCTTATCCCATACGTAAGTAAGCAGTGATTCAAGCTCTTCTTTGCTTCCTACGTTTAAATATACTGATAAGTCTAGGCTTGAGGGGTAAGTAATATTGGCTAAAAACTGTTTGACATAAGCTTCCTGTCCTGCTTCGAAGTAACGTAACTGTGTACGTATGAAACTGGGCTTTTGTGTTTGAAAAAAAGCAGGAGAGAGAAGGATGAGCCTGTCTATACGCTCTTTGCTTTCATACACATACTCAAAAGCTTTTTGTGCTCCATAACTGAAACCTGCTACACATAATTCACTTTTTATAAGATATTCAGAAAAAAGTTCTTCTTCTTTTTGAAGAGAAAAACCGTTAAAGTATGTAGACATTAAAATAGACCATCGCTAAAAGATTTCCCGCAGTATCTCTTTACATTCATCATGTGTAATATTTTCATAGGACAAAAGATAGTTAGAAACTTCAGAAAGTGCTTTCTCCAATGTTTTCAAAAGCGCATTCACCTCAGAAACAGATTCTCTTAAAAGATCCTCCTCCTGAAGCGGTGTTACGATAAAGTTTTCACTCATAGCATACTCATAAATAACTTTTCTCACGAGCTCTTTAGCAAGCATAATGTCTGCACTTGCATTGCTGAACTGTTCGTTATAGTGTATCTTTGTCGCAAGGCTTCCTGCCAGATAGACTTTGATCTTGTTAAGCAGTTTAGAGCGTGAGAGTATTTCATGCTCTTGTGATATGAGTTGTGTATTAACGATGCCTATCTTCTCAAACTCAACATCCAACCACGTAGCGATGACAGCTTTTGCACCTTGATAGACTGCCTGTATCTCCCGTTCTTGTTCTGTGAAACTCATTATTTTTCGTTTTCCGGAGAGAACCTTCTCTTTTACTGCATCAAAATCAGAAGTCTCAACAGTTGTACGCCCTTCTCTCATGGCAAAAATGGCTGCTTCATTTGTAAGTGTATCGAGTGCTGCAGAGTTAAAGCCCACGGTCATACGTGCTACTTGCGCTATGTCCACCTGGTTGGGTTTATGTGCCAAATAGAGTTCTAAAGTCTTAGCTCTGTCTTCCAGGTCAGGTAAAGAGATATGAATACGTCTGTCAAAACGCCCTGCTCTAAGCAGTGCTTCATCAAGCATATCTATTTTGTTTGTTGCACCTATGACGATAACACCAGAACTGTCTTCAAAACCATCCATCTCAGTAAGGAGCTGGTTCAGTGTTGCTTCTCTCTCATCATTTCTAAACTCACCACGGCTTTTACCTACAGCATCGATCTCATCAATAAAGATGATACTTGGTGCCATCTGCTTGGCTTTCTTGAAAAGTTCACTTACTCTCTTAGCACCCATACCTACATAAATATGTACAAAAGAAGCTCCACTTTGATAAAAGAAAGGTACATCCGCCTCACCCGCTACCGCTTTGGAGATGAGAGTTTTACCTACTCCTGGGGGTCCTACAAGCAGAACACCTTTAGGTAAACGTATATCCAGGTCACGGTATTTCTGCGGTTCTCTAAGAAAATCAATGATCTCTTCAAGTTCTTCTTTGACATCCTTGATACCTGCTACATCGGCAAAGGTTACATTTGAAGAAAGTGCCTGCACAGGGTCACTACTCTCAGCATTATCAGCTCTACTTGCAGATCTTATCTGTCTGAGTTGTTGTAGTTTACTCTGTTTTATAAATCTATAGAGCAATCCAAAAGCAGCAAGGATGATGAGTAAAGATAAAATATCATAAAGATAGCTGCTGTCACTGGTTACTTCTACAGGATATTTGGTAAAAAAAGCAGTTTTATTGATGGCATCTTTATATATCTTATAGCTGTCATCTGCTGTTCTGAGACGGATATACTCTCCATCTACGATCACTTTTTGTATTTTATCTTGACTGTAGAGGCTGTTTGCCTGTTTATGTGTAATGAGCTGGTCACTGTCTCGAAGTATTCCAAAAGCAAGCAGCCCTACGAAGACTACAAGCAGTGATAGTATGATCTTTATATTTTTGCCATTAATAGCTCTGGGCTTAAAGTTTAGCTTTGTTTCCATCTCTGGTAACCTCCACGTTATTGAGTAGAACCCAGTTTGAACTGAGATCTTCTTTACTTTGAATTTCTACTTTATTAAAATATTGATCAAATCCATGATAAACACCATTTTTACCATTTTCAAACAGGACTTCAAGGTTTTCTGTATGATCTCGTCTAAAGGCAAAGTTTTTTGCCTTGATCAGTTCAGTAAGCTCACGATGACGCTCTTTAGCAATGTTCCCTCTTACTTCCGGTTTCATGGTAGCAGAGACAGTGTTGTCACGTTTGGAGTAAGAGAAGGCATGTACGTGTGTAAGTGGTAATTCTTTCACTCTATTCATCGCTTCAGCCCACTCTTTTTCATCTTCTCCCGGATGTCCTACGATGTAGTCTGTCCCCAAGGCATAACCCTTGTCTGCTATCTTGTGAAAAAGTTCCAAGTCTGTTTTGTAAGAGTTGCGTCTGTTCATAAGTTCCAGCATTTTGTCGCTGGTATGCTGTAGGGCAATATGCAAATGTTTTGCCATCCAAGGTTCATTCAGTAATTCCATGAACTCATCATCTATCTGTATAGGTTCCAAACTTCCTAAGCGTATACGTCTTACACCACGTATGTAGCTCATCTTTTTAAGCAGTTTTGCCATTGAAGTATGATGATCTTGTCCGTAACTTCCTACATTGGTTCCTGTAAGGATAAACTCTCCAAATCCATTGGCAGCAAGTTTGGTGACCTGTTCCAGAATAGTCTCTTCTCTATGGGATCTGGCATCACCGCGAACAGCAGGGATGATACAGTACGAGCATCTAAAGTCACAGCCCTCTTGTATCTTGATGAATGCCCTGCTTTTACCTACGAACTCCTCTACGATAGTAGAGTCAATATGTTTAAGGTCACCGATCTGATAAAAAGGTTTATCGATCTTAAGTATCTCATTGATCTTCTCTTTTTCAGAGTGTCCCATCACACCAAAAACTTTTTTATCTTCAAAAAGCCCCTCACCTTTTGAGTGTGAACCACAGCCTGCCAAAACTACCTTGGCATCAGGGTTTTTACGTTTCATGGAGGAGATATAGTTACGTACAGAGGAGTCTGCACCGTTAGTAACTGTACAGGAGTTTACAACAATAATGTCAGATCTTGTTTCATCATCTGAGAGTTCAAACTCACGTAATTTAGACATCATGACTTGGGTATCAAACTGGTTTGTTCGACACCCAAAGGTTTTAAAAAAAACTTTTTTACGATTGGGCATTTAGTGTCTCATTGTCTTGAATATTAATTCTTATCATTTATTCTCACCATCAAAAAGTGTTGGGCCTTCAGGCAAGGGTTTAGGAACATTTTTATCTACATAGATAGATTGTGTAGGGAAAGCCAGAGAGATACCCTCTTCTGCCTGAATACGTAAAATAATCTCTGCCGAAATTGTGCTTCTAAGTGTCAAAGTAGCATAAGCGTTGGTGAGATACCATGCACTTATCTTGATACCATATGGTTCAATAAAAGTTAAAATACGTGGTTCAACAGCAGTATTTTTTATATGATATTGACTACGCAGTTTATTGAGCTGTTTTCTTGTGATATCTGTATACCCTTTAGAGTATTTTTTTGTGATCTCTTTAGCAATAGATGCCGCCTTTTTAAAATCTGAATCAAAGGTAACAACAAAGTCAATACCATCCCAAACTGTTTTTAGTCCAGCGTGCGAATAATTAGCTATCATATCAGTAAAAATGAAATTATTCGGTATAAATATCATACGTCCTGTCCTACGGTTTGTCGTATATGTCGTAAGTGTCACATCCTCATGCATAGTCATACGCAGCATTGAGATATCAACAATGTCCCCAACATACTCAACGCCATCTCTCACAAACTTTACTCTATCTCCCACATGTATCGCACCACCGAACATGATAGTCAGCCAGCCCATAATAGACATAAACCAGTCTTTCATGGCAATGGCAATACCGGCAGAGGCAAAACCTAGGATAGTTACAAGGTAATTTACGTTTTCAATATATGCAAAGAGTAAAATAAAAACTAAAGCAGTAAAGAATGTGGCATTAAGTGCTTTATTGATCGTATAAAAACGGTCATTATCAGACATATAACGACGAACAAGATATTTGACAAACAAGAGGAATAAGATAAAGAAGAGGATGATGGCTCCAAGGTTCATCGTCTTCTCAAGTTCTCTTTTAATATCAGATTGAAGGTTAAGCTTGATCTCGTCTATCTTTTTGGTGTGAACATTTTGTGTTGTTTTGAAAATTTCAAGCACAGGTGCAAAGGTTTTGATCTTATCTTTGATATCTAAAAGTTCTTGACTGTACTTTGTAGTATTTGCATCCAGCAGAAGAAGTTCTTCAACCACTTTCTTCTTTTCCTTCATTTTTTCCATAATGGCTTCAAGTGATTCATATCTGCTATGATACTCTTCTTCATCAGATTTGAGCTTTTCCTGATAAGAGATGGCAGAGATAACAGCAATAGGATTTCCTACAGAGGGTACTTCTTCTATAACAGGTGGTGTAAGGAACTTTTTAAAAGGGTCAGTTTCATACTCCTTTAGAAGTTGAAGTTTTCCAATAAGTACAGATCTTTTATTTTTTAGTATTTCTAAAGCTTCATTCTCTTTCTCTGTACGTTTATATTTATTATCCAATATGTTGATCTGATCATCAAGTACCGCTTTGTCCTTTTTAAATTCTATATAGATATGATAATTACTATAAATTTTTGACCAAATATTGTTATCGATGATCTCTTTATCCAGATTTTCTTTCTTGGTTAACAGCTCTTGTATTTTCTGAGTTTTATTCAGAGTATCTGCTTGATCAGCTGAACTGCTTTGTTCTTCTGTAGTGGAGATAGTACTATTCTGTTCTACTTGTGGTATAGCAAATACCAAAGTAGTAAAAAAAAGTGCCGAGAATAGTAAAACCTTTATCATCCTTCTCCCCCAAATCCACGTAATACTTTTTTAACAACCGCTTCATCTACATCTGAGACCACTTTATAGTGCCCCATTCCGTTAGGCAAGATAAACTTGATATTGTTATTCACAGCTTTTTTATCGAGGAAAAAATGTTCATAGAAATCATCAACATCTTTGATTACATATTGGGTGGGCAGTGAAGAGTTTTCCAAAAGTGTTTTTACACTTTGTGCTTCTTCCTGTGTGAACAGTCCAAGCTCCACAGCCAATGCATTTGCCATAACCATCCCTATGGCTACAGCTTCACCGTGAAGGTATCTGGTATAGTTTGTCTCATTTTCAACTACATGCCCAAAGGTGTGTCCGTAGTTAAGTACTGCACGTATCCCGGCTTCTTTTTCATCTTGATTGACCACCCATGCTTTAAGCTCTACACTCCTGCGTATAGCTTCTTTAAGCACCTCTTCATCAGAGAAGTCAGCCTCTTGGAGAAATGTAAAATACTCTTTATCAAACATCACAGCCATTTTTACTATCTCTGCGATACCAGCTGCAAATTCACGTGAAGGAAGTGTTTTTAAAAACTCCGGATCAATATAAACTGCCTTAGGTTGATAAAATGCCCCGATGAGATTTTTCCCGTACTTATTATTTACACCTGTTTTACCTCCGACACTTGCATCTACCTGAGAAAGAAGTGTGGTAGGAATTTGTATAAAGTCTATCCCTCTTTGGTAAAGACTTGCGGTAAACCCTGTCATGTCTCCTATAACCCCGCCACCAAAAGCGATGAGAAGGGATTTCCTGTCAAGTTTGTGTTCAAAAAGTTCATTAAGTATATTTTCTATCGTTTCAAGATTTTTATACTCTTCACCATCAGGAATGGTCACTACATCAAGTTGGGGTGCTTTGATATGCGCCAAAAGTGTATCAAGGTGGCACCCTGCTACCGTTGGGTTAGTAATGATGGCTACTTTTGTATCGAAAGTGAGTTGTGGCAGTGCATCTATGGTAATGTCATAAGTAATATTTGGAGTAGGAGCTAATTCTATAGGGACGATCATCTGGGGAAACCTTAAAATAATAATTCAATTATTCTATCTCAAATGCCCTTAATCCCCTATTACCTTTCAACCAAGGCAAAAGGAACCAGTAGTTTTGGATGTTTTTTTGTAGTAAGAAGAAAATCCTGTATTTTTGTTGAAATGAGCTTCATGAAATTGTCTGTATTGAGTTCT
>NATJ01000056.1 GCA_002085305.1 Epsilonproteobacteria bacterium 4484_65
CTATCTTTAGGATCCTACCTGTAGACATCACCTATGTCAACGAAGATGACCAAGTTGTCTTTTATAACAGAGGTGAGGACAGGGTTTTTCCTAGAAGTGCAGGTATTATCGGTCGTGAAGTGAAGTTTTGCCACCCGCCAAAAAGTGTAGATCAAGTCCTCAGGATCCTTGAAGAGTTCAAAGCAGGAACACAAGACCTTGCTGAGTTTTGGATCCAGTTTAAAGGGAAATTTATACATATTCAGTACTTTGCCGTACGTGACGAAGACAGAACGTATCGCGGTGTTATAGAAATGAGTCAAGATGTAAGTCATATAAGAGAGTTGGAGGGACAACAGCGTTTACTTGATTGGGATTCGTAATTTTTCCTCCTCGTTCCATCTCTCCGAGACAGTGAAAGAACCCAAGGAAGTGGAGACTTCAGTCCCACACAAAGTATTTTTGCTTAAAAAAGTTTGTGTTTATTTGTAATTTATGCTTCTTTTGGCATCAAAAACATGCATTTATGCAAATTGTAGGTGGGACTAAAGTCTCCACTTCCAAGAGTAATAAATTCTTTCACAGTCTCTTTGAGATGTAACGCATATATCAACTTAAATAGCAAATAAACTTCTACAAATACTTTATATAATTATATTTTAGTATAATTAGTTATAATGAAGTACAATTCAAATATTTAATAGAATACTTTTTAAGATTTAGATTCAGTTTTAGAAAAAATCTATTATCTAAGCAAGGTGAAGCTCATGCTAAAAGTACAATATGTAGGACCAAGAGTAGAGATATCAAATCATGGAGTTGCTTATAGAAAGTCTAAAGAGGATAAATATGTTTATCTCATGGTAGCCTTGGAGATCCTTAAAAATATTGATAATGATGCTGAACGAAAAAAATTATATAGCCATGATCTTGAAAACAAAGCACTGGAAGAAGTATTACACAGTATCTTGAAATGTCATGAAAGTGGTGTTGAGGAAAAAGTTAAAGAAGAAGGGTATCAATATGAACAAAAAATGCTACAGGAGATAGAAACTATACAAAATTTACCGCATTTAACAGATATTGACAAAGAAGTTTGGATAAAAAATATTGAACTTATGAAAGTATATAGGATACAAAGAGCCGTTAATAAAAGATGCTATATCCATTGTATACAAAATATTATACAGGTGATAAAAAATAAACAAATACAAGAAATCACAACACCTTTTAATAAAAGTTTTTTTCATGTTTTAAACTCTATCCGTGGTGCACTTATAGCGGGTAAACCTTCTCTGGATGCAAAAGTAATAGAAGAAAATAATAAAGATGACCATATGATCGTAAAATTATCTATAGGGTAGTGATACTGTTAAAAACCCTCTTGTAAATACGCTTGCATAATAGTGTAAAGCGCCAACTCTGCCTCTTCCACATTTCTCCCAAAGGTGATGATACCCTCTTCATGACCTTTCATTACAAAAGCATTGTTTATCATAGGATCAAGGTTAGTGTAAAGTCCTGCTATCTCTTCTACCATCTCGGCTGTTCCGTACTCGGCTGTAGTAGCAAGGGTATTTTTAATTTGCATAAACTTCCAAAGTGCTAAAGAGTGGATGTGGATCACTGTTGTGATGCGGTCATCTATCGCATAGATCATGGCATGACTGAGTGCTTCAGAGCTTGGTTTGTGTGTCCCTTGCGAGATGACTTTAAACGTGCTGAAATCATAATCACTGATATAGGTGTAATACTCACGAGAGAGTATCTGCTTTCTCCCTGTTTGCGTAGCTGTGATAAAAAAAGATTTAGAATTATCATTTCGCATTGAGAGATTACCATAACCTATCCCATCTTTTTCACCTATTAAACCTAGGGTAAAAAGGCGTGTACGTAATGCTTCAAGTTGTTCATAACCTGAAAATAGGGGAGTGCCTTCTCTTTGATGCTCTATACTGTATTTGATAACACCATCTAGCATAAGAGCTCTTTTATAGCATTTTCGTTTGCTTCGATAAGTCCAGCTTCAGTGATAAGCCCGGTAATGAGTCGGGCAGGGGTGACATCAAAACCATAATTCGCTCCTTTTGCTCCCATAGGAGTCACTCGAAGCTCTTGTGGGTTCCCCTCACTGTCTAACCCTCGCATGATATGAATCTCATCTTCACTACGCATCTCGATATCTATCTCCTCCACACCGTTGCAACTTTCAAAGTCAAAAGTACTTAAAGGTAAGGCAACATAAAAAGGTACAGCATTATCATTTGCAGCCAATGCCTTGAGGTAAGTACCTATCTTGTTTGCTACGTCTCCACAGCGAGTTACTCTATCTGCCCCTGTAATGGCCATATCGACCATGTTATGCTGCATTAGGTGTCCACCAGTGTTGTCTGCTATGATGGTATGGTCTATTCCTGCATCCAACAGTTCCCATGAAGTCAGATTTGCTCCCTGGTTACGCGGACGGGTCTCATCTACCCATACATGTACATCGATACCTCTTCGTTTTGCTTCATAAATGGGTGCTAATGCTGTACCACTATCTATGATGGCAAGCCAGCCTGCATTACAGTGGGTTAAGATATTGATCTTTTTCAGTTTCTTTTCCTGCACGATCTTTTCGATAATATCACAGCCTATCTTTCCGATGGTCTCACTGCGCTTCACATCTTCATCACAGATCGCTATAGCTTCTACTTTTGCATCTAAAAGCACATCATTACTCTTCTCTATGACATTCAACATCCTGTCAACCGCCCACATAAGATTTACCGCGGTAGGGCGAGATGCACGAATCTTCATGGCTTCTTCTTTAATGCGTGCTTTGTCATCTCCAAACTCTCGTGCAAGCAGATACACTCCCATAGCCGCTACATTTCCTATGACCCCTGCACCACGTACGGTCATATCTGAAATGGCCTCTGTTGCTTCAGAGCCGGTAGTCAGTTTACGTACCTTTGTTTCATGAGGTAAGTAACGCTGATCAAGAACCTCTAGATCACCGTTGTCATTTAACCATAATGGTCTGTATTTTCCGTGCATTTTAATCCTTAATCAATTGTATAATATCATCTATAGTTTTCACCGTATGATACTGCTTTATAAATCGTTCTCCGATGCTGACAGCAAGACGATTTGCTTTTTCACGAACGACATCATCTTCAATCCCTCGAATATCTTCTACCCCTGCGATACCAAATTGCCTTCTTATGATCTTGCACCCTGCAAAACCGATGCTCTCTTGTAGAAGCATTTGCATATACTGCTCTTGATAGGTGTTAAGTATCTCATCATTGGCAAAGCCTTTAGTGAGTAGTGCACTCTCTTTAGTCTTATTCCATAAGGTACGGAACTTTTCATCAAAACGCTGCCACACATTATTGATAGTTTCTAATATTAAATCCGAATATCTACGATCATTATCTTGTGCAGTATGAGAAACCCAGGACATTACCAAATTTGCGATAAGTGCACCCACATCAAATCCCATCGGGCCGACAAAAGCAAATTCGGAATCGATGACGTAGGTTTCATTTTGGTTGATCATGATGGAACCGGTATGCAGATCACCATGGAGCAGGGAATCACTTTGGTTCATAAATTTGTATTTAAGTTGCAGTATCTAACCTTCTATCATCCCTTTACGCATGATGATATGAGAGCTCAGATATTCCATGATGAGCACAGACATCTCTTCATTACTATGGTATATCTTGGGTATATGAGGACTAAGCTGGGCAAAATGTTCAAGGGAACGGATCTCATACGTCATTCGCTCTTTAGACAGGGGATAACTTTCCCCTACACAACGCAAATAGGGTACAGCTTGTTTAATAATAAGTTGCCGGGAGGCATCAGAGCTTGAAGTGACCAAAAAAACAAAATTAAGATTCCCATCACCGATCTCATCGATGATAAGTGAGTCAGCATTAAAAAAAGCTTTGATCTCTGGCAATGAAAAGAGATAGGCTTCAAGATTTGATGCATCAAGAATGGTATAGGACATGCTAAGCTCCATATTATGAACCCATTATAAGTACCTAGGGTTATTCAGTGGGTTCAATTAATGGACTAATTATATCAGCCTTAACATAAGGGTTTTCCTTGTTATGGCAGTGTCCGTCGTAATATATATATGATATTATTATCTTTTGGAAGTTTCTGCAATGTAGACACTTCCACGGACACCGTAGTAACGAGAGGAGTCAACTCCTAGATCGTTACAAAATCTACAAGCTCGACACCACTACATCCCTTTTTTGTCCTTTTATGCTCTCGTGCATCTTCTTCTGCCAGTTCAATGAGATCAGCGAAATCTTTTTTATCTGCTTCAAACTCAAAGATCTCTTTGTCCGTACTGATCTCTATGATGACATCTTCAGAAGTTGAGAGTGCAATATTACGCAAGCCTTTGGCAAACTCACTTTTGATTGCTTTGGCCACTTTCTCATTTTGAAGTATTTGAATAAGGTTAACCTCATTATATACATCACCGTCACAAAGCATTTTATAGCTAACTTTCATTGTTCCATCCATTATATTGCCTTTAATAGTTCATTTTATCAATTATAGTCTATTTTGCTAAAGTTAATAAATTATATGTCATATTGACATATTTTTCTTCTATTAACTATTCTTATTTATAATATGTTAAAATAATAAAAACTTAAAAAGGGATCTGAATGCTACATACTATATTGAATAAAGACGATGGGATCGTAATACTACAACCTCATGGTACATTGAGAAAAGAAGATTTTGATAAAGCTGTTAAAGTTATAGACCCTTTCATTGAAGAACACGGGAAATTGAACGGAATTATTATCTATACCAAATCATTCCCGGGTTGGGAAGATTATGCTGCATTTAATAGACATTTAACATTTATTAAAAACCATCATAAAGAGATCAAAAAACTTGCTTTCGTTACTGATTCTATGGCTGGAGGTTTTGCTGAACTCATATCCTCTCATTTTGTTGCAGCTACGATCAAGAGTTTTGAATATACTAAAATTGGAGATGCTAAGATGTGGATATTGGAAGACTAAAATTTAAGAATAAACTCTTAGCAGAAAACCTGGCATATTTTTTTATTAATCGTTTATTAATCGTTGATTTACTTGTTTTATATACTATTTCATGAATAATTTGAAGATCAATTTTAGATTCCCCTTAGCTTTTTTTTAAATTCAAATCTACAATCAAATCAGGAGTAACACTATAGATATATTATTATATACAGGTATTATTTACCTTGCAGCAAAATTTTTAATCATACCATTGATGGTATCAATCAAACCAATAATACAAATACTTATGAGAAGAGTATACACCGTTCTTTTTGCTCTGTTTTTAACTGCTACAGCTGCTGAAGCTTCTTACGTTAAGTTGGCTAAAGATGCAGGTGTAAGCCATAAAACTATGAAAGAGATAGTGAAAAAAGTGGTAAAGTATGAATCAACTACTGGTAATTATCATACTAAAAATCGTAAAAGTGGTGCCTATGGGCGCTATCAGATCATGCCTAAAACGGCTCACTCTTATGCAAAAAAACTAAATATCCCTAAAAGTAAATGGAAAATACCATATAACCAAGATAAAATATTTAAAGCCATATTGAGTGATAACATACGAAGCTTGAAAAGAAATGGTATAAAAGTAAGTGCATTCTCTATTTATGGAACACATCAACAGGGAGCAGGTGGTTTTAATGCAATTGTAAAGAATAAAAAGCTCACAAAAACTTTAGAAAGAAATCTTAGACATAATCTTCCCAAAAAACTAAGATCAACCCCCAGAGCAAGCCTTAAAAGTACATGGAAAAGATATTGGAAAAAGAAGTTTGCATAATGGGAACTAAATACTAAACTCTAAAAAAATACTTCATCATAATTGGTGGCAATAGTGTTGTTACTACAACCACCAAGATTAAGATGGAGTAGATCTCGTTATTAAGTACATTAGTAGTTCTGCCCAGCTCGGCAAAGATCAGACCTACTTCCCCTCTTGGGATCATAGAGAGTCCTAAAAAAGTTTTATCTTTTACACCCATATCCGGTACCATAAGCGCTGCTAAATATTTTCCGATAAATGCCATCAATATCAGTAATAAAGAGATCGTCCAAAAGTGCATACTGCTAAAATCAATCACACTTAAGTCTATTGATAATCCAACATATACAAAGAATATGGGGCTAAAAAGATAAATGATCGGGTGCATTCTTTCTCTCAAATGTTCCAGAAAATCATGATCATCTTCATTAGGGTGCAGATAAGAAGCAAATGGGATAATAAACCGTCTTGAAAATGCAATTCCCGCAGCAAAAGAGCCTAAAATTTCAGGTATTCCCAAAAAGGATGCAATGTAAGAAAAGAGTAGGATCAGTGAGATAATAAAGCTGGGGATAAACCCATGAACACGTCGTTTAAATGATAAATGACGCATGAGCTTTGCAACACCTTTAGCAACTACTGGGGTGAGTACAAAAAAGATCACAATAAAAGCAAAAATTTTACCCGTATGTACCAGAGAGATCTCACCTGTAGAGATATAATCATAAACAAAAACCAAAAAGAGTATGCCTATCAGGTCATCCATAACTGCGGCACCTAAAACGATCTGTGCACGTTTCCCTGTGGCAATACCTATGTCTTTTAGCACACGCATAGTGATACCAATACTTGTAGCAGTGAGTGTTCCACCAATGAAAAGAGATGCATTTAAAGAGAGATTTAAAAAGAGGTAAGAGACAACAAAACCTAAGGTAAAAGGGATGATAGCGCCACCAATGGCTAAAACTGAGGATTGGATACCAACATCTTTAAGTTTGTTGATATCAGTTTCAAAACCAATTTCAAAAAGAAGTAACATAATTCCGATTTCAGCCAGTACCTTTAACAAAGAACCGCTCTGGGAGAGTAAGATCAGACCAAAACCGCTGGGACCTAAAACAAGCCCTGCAAAGATCTCGCCCAGTACTGCTACTATACCAAAATAGGCAAAAAGTTCTCCAAAAACCCTTGCACCTACAAAAACCAGTAACAATACCAATATAAAACTATGCGTATCCATAATTTTCACTCCTCATTATGGAGAGACTAAACTTAATTCATTATATCAACATATTCAAAATAATTGCTTTACTTTACTTTTCTCTTTTTGTAAAATTCACTTTTAAATGCCTCAAATCTACCTTCAGTGATCGCCTCTCTCATCTGTTTCATAAGATCAAGATAATAATAGAGATTGTGGATCGTTCCAAGTCTAAAGTAAGTGATCTCTCTGGCACGGAAGAGATGACGTAGATAAGAGCGTGAATAGGTTTGACATACCATACAACCACATTCTTGGTCTATAGGCCCTTCATCGATAGTATACTCAGCTTTTTTAATGTTTACTTTTCCAAAACTTGTGAAGAGGGTACCGTTTCTTGCATTTCTAGTGGGCATAACACAGTCAAACATATCGATCCCGCGTGAGACATTCTCTACCAGATCTTCAGGCGTTCCAACACCCATAAGGTAACGAGGTTTGTCCTTGGGCATGAACTGGGTTGTCCACTCTACGGTATCATACATATCCTGGTTGGCTTCACCTACGCTTAGTCCTCCGATGGCAAAACCGTCATAATCCATGGCACAAAGCTCTTTGGCAGACTTTTCACGAAAAGCCTTGTCTGTTCCACCCTGAATAATGGCAAAGATATTTTGCTCAACCCCTACACCTTCTTCTTGTTTGGCTCTAAAGTAGTCTATACTCTCTTGTGCCCAGCGTGTGGTTCTGTCTATACTTGCCGCTATACGCTTCTGTGTAGCGGGTAGGGCTACGAGATCATCAAGTATCATCATAATGTCTGAACCAAGGTTATGTTGTATATCTATCACTTTTTTAGGTGTAAAATAGTGTTTACTTCCGTCTACATGGCTTCTAAAAGTGATCCCCCCTTCATCTATCTTGACATTATCTGAGAGAGAAAATGCCTGGAACCCACCACTGTCTGTTAAAAAACTTTTAGGATATTTAGTAAAACCATGAAGTTTCCCCATTTTGGCTACGACATCATCCCCCGGACGTATATACATATGATAAGTATTGGCTAGAATAATCTCAGGCTGAATGAAAGTAGCCAGGTCTGTAGCATCAAGGGCTTTGACCGCACCCACTGTGCCAACTGGCATAAAAACAGGTGTTTGGATGGTAGAATGGGCTGTTTGGATGGTACAAGCTCTTGCTTTGCCATCGGTTTTATCTATCTGAAATTGCATTGTGTTATAATATCCCTCAAAAATAATAGTGCAATTGTAACATAGATGCACTTGTTAGATTTTAAAATTGAATATTGATTGCATCCTGGAAGTGGAGACTTTATTGTAGTGTATGCCCTTGTGGTACAGTCCTATTTAAATTCAAGTTGCAAAGTGCAGGTGGGACTTGTAGTCTCCACTTCCGAAAATAAAGAAAATAAAGAGTTATATGAAAAACATACTTATCCTTGCAGATGGCAGCATTGCTAAACATTTCATAGAATGGGTCGGCAAAAAAAGAGTAGCTGAAAATAAATACTATGTCACATACTATAAAGAAGGTGTGACACCGGAAAATATACCTAAGAACATCTCTTTGATCCATGCAGATCCTACCAGTTTTTCTAAATTAAGAAATATTATGGAGGATGTTAAATATTCAAATGTTTTTATCATTATGGAAAATATGGAAGATGCGGAGTATTCACTTAAAAATACACGCCTTATTGATGATAAAGTAAGAGTCGTACTTGTCAATCAATGGGATAATGATGAGATAGGTAGAGATGAAGAGAATATCACCATTTTAAATAGTGACGAACTCTTGGCAGCCCATCTCTATGACAACCTTCCAAACGTACCCGTTGTAGCACAGAACGTAGGTCTTGGACGTGGGGAGATCATGGAGATCCATGTACCTTTTGGAAGTGCTTATGCCTACAGGCATGTGGGTTCCATACTTCAGCGTAAGTGGAAGATAGCAGCTGTGTATCGTGATGAAAAGCAGATCATCCCGACCAATGCAACCATGATACGCCCCAATGATACATTGCTTGTTGTAGGTAAACCTCTTGTACTTGACGGTGTCTATAAAACTATCAACAAAAGAACAGGATTGTTTCCTGAACCGTTCGGTAAAGACCTTTATCTACTATTAGACTTTAGGTATGATCAGGAAACTGCACTGCTTTACCTTAAAGAGAGCATCTATCTTTTGGAGAAACTTGAAGAGAAATCACTTTATGTTCGTGTACTCTATCCAAATAATTTTACTCTTATTGATGAGATAAAAGCACTGGAATCAGAACAGGTATCACTTTCTATCTGTTATGATGATCATGATATTAAGACACTGATAGAGTATGATATTCATCAGTATGATATAGGTCTTGTACTTAACAGTATCCAAACATTTGAAGCCGATGAACTGAAAGAAACACTCTATGATCTCAAAAAATTGGTTTATCTTTTTGGGGATAATCCTCTCTACAACATTAAAGAGTGTGTGATACTCATGAGTGAAAATGAGAAGATGGAATCCATCTCCACTACAGCATTCGACATCTCTGAATCACTCAGTCTCAAACTTACCCTTGGTGATTTTGATCCTGAGGGAGACTTTGAGAGTAAAAAGATGATCATTGAACACTATGAAACACTGACACATATCTTTAACATGGAGATAAACATCAAACAAAAGGTGGCAAACCCTATCAGGGAGATCGCCAATATGAAAGATATACTGCAAATAGCACCTTTTGAAAAAGAACTCAATACAGACAATTTCATGAAGCTCATTTCAACAAAAATACAGGATTTTCTTCTTACTACAAAAAAACATCCAAAACTACTGGTTCCTTTTGCCTTGG
>NATJ01000057.1 GCA_002085305.1 Epsilonproteobacteria bacterium 4484_65
CTGCACGTTTTATTACCAGCGGGACAGTGTTGAAAATCGAATACAAATCATTGGAAAATATGTTTTTTAAAAATCCGGATATTTGTATGGAGATTATTAAGTCTCTGACTAAAAAACTCAAAGTCCTGTCCAACGTCATCCATAATGAGATGATTCTTACCTCTGAGGCCAAGGTTGCCAAATTTATTGACGAGCATAAAGAACTTTTTGAAACAGTCCGAAATAATCAGATAGCAGCTATTTTAAATGTTTCTCCGGAAACCCTTTCTCGAACGCTGGCAAAGCTGAAAAAAAGTGGGATTATCGCTATCGATAAAAAACACACTATCACAATTTTAGATGAATCGGCGTTAAAAAAACTCTTTTAAACCCGCTTCTTGACTTATATCAATCATTAAAAGTTATTATTTTATTACAATTACACCTGTAGTACTTAAAAAGCAGGAGATTGTATGAAAGAAGTATACCTCAATATGCCCCAGCTCGCTCCCGAAGATTTTTTACCAATCTTTACATCTGCAACACTGGTAATGATTTTTGGGATCATATTTGTGGGATTGTATACTTTTGCCAAACTTGAAAAGATTCCCTCATTTTACCAATATGTCGGTTATCTTTTCTGGTTTGGCTGTGCATACTCTCTTTATATGCTCAGTACTCTGGTTGGAAGTGGTGACTTTACGCGAAAAGTTTTGATGGTAGCGATGTTGGCATATCTGATATTGCCGCATTTTATCTACTTTTTGATGCAAGAAACCCACGAACAACACGATTAAAAGGAGGTACACATGGCAGAACAACCAAAGTCTGTATGGAGCAGTATATCGTTTTGGAGACGATCAGCTGCATGGGTGACGGGATTTGCAGTGGTCTTGTTGATTTGGCTGACATTCGATACGATAGGTCAGATTACAATGGGTACAGATGCAGATTTGCAAAATGGTGTAACCAAAAGGGTTCCGGCTCCTACGGTTATCAATTATAATATCAAATATGAGATGAACGAAAAAAGAGGGCATGAAGCACCTGTAATCGGTGAAAAAGAATCATTTTTCGGCAAAGAGTGGAGTGTTGACGAGGCAGCAGCACTACTGCATCTTGGAAAACTGACATCTCAGGCAAAAAACTGTATGAACTGTCATACGCTTTTGGGAAATGGAGCATATTATGCACCTGATCTTACAAAGGCATGGTTAGATCCAGCATGGAACAACGATGGTCCGATGATGGGAATGACAGGTAAAAGTACAAGAGAAGAAGCGATGGCAGAGTTTTTAATGCATCCTTCAAAATATCCTACACATGCCCGTATGATGCCTGATCTTGGTATTACTGCGGAAGAGGCAAAAGGGCTTGTAGCATTTTTAAAACATATGAGTTCGATCGATACCAACGGTTTCCCAAGAAACTTCGGTAAAGAACAAGGAGGCACCTATGCTAAATAGTATCAAAGCAAATAAATTACAGTTCGAATCCCAGAAAATCGGGATGATGTATTTTAGAGTTGCGATAATCCTTTTTGGTGCCCAGCTCTTGATGGGACTTATCGCTGCAATTCAGTTCTTATATCCAAGTTTCTTGTTTGAACTGTTTGATTTTTCTGTTGCCAGAATGGTGCATATTAATGCACTGGTAGTCTGGATGCTTTATGCAATGATCGGTTCTGTATATTACATGATACCTGACGAAACAGGACGTGAAGTTATTGGTGCAGGTATTGCAAAACTTGCATTCTGGGTGTTAACTGCTGCTGTAACAGTAGTTGTACTGGTCTATATCTTTGTCCAGGTTGGTTCCGGTACTGAGATGACAATCTGGCTGATTAACGAAGGTCGTGAATATCTTGAAGCACCTCGTTGGGCAGATATCGGTATTGTTGTTGTTGTTCTTGTTTTCTATTTTAATGTCTTTGCTACGTATTTAAAAGGTGAGAGAACAGGTGTTATGACTGTTATGGTTGCGAACTTGTTTGCACTTGCTGGTCTTTATCTATGTGGTATGTTTTTCACTGATAATATTTCTATTGATCAGTATTGGTGGTGGTGGGTAATCCACTTATGGGTTGAAGCTACTTGGGAAGTATTTGTCGGTACACTGGCTGCGTATGCATTGATTAAAATCATCGGTGCAAAACGTGAAATCGTTGAGATGTGGCTGTGGATTGAAGTATTAATGTTGTTTGGATCTGGTGTTCTGGGTCTTGGACATCACTATTTCTGGATCGGTACACCTGAGTACTGGTGGGAAATTGGTGCACTCTTCTCAGCACTTGAACCGGTTCCTCTTGTTGCTATGTTTGTTCACGTCCTCTATGACTGGGGTAAAGAGCAGGGACAAGTCGAGGCAGAAGGCGGTGCACACGCAATCAACAATGGTCCTGCAATGGCATGGATTGTCACCAACGCATTCGGTAACTTCCTTGGTGCCGGTATCTGGGGATTCTTTCATACATTACCACAGGTAAATATCTATACACACGGTACACAGTTTACATCAGCGCATGGTCACCTGTCTTTCTTTGGTGCTTATGCAACAATCTTGATCGGTATGATGTATCTTGGTTTGCAAGGTGCTTATGGTATTAAAAATATGAGAGCAACTAAACTTTCCAAATGGGCAATTTTTATGCTTGTATTTGGTGTTTTAGGTATGGCAGTTTCATTGACCATTGCCGGTTATGAGCAAGTACTTGTCGAAAGAGCGGAACTTGGTGCAACCTGGGAAGCATTCTTTACAGCACAAAACCTTATATGGTATGTTCAGGCACAGGGCTGGAGACTTGTAATGGGTGTTGTTACCTTTGTCGGTTTTGCTTTACTGGTAGTGGATTTACTCACTATTGGTAAAAAAGAGGCAGGCGAATAAATTTAAAAATGGGGTAAAAGTCTTTTACCCCATAGAATTATGAAGGAGGAAATTATGATTGAACCATTCACAGATGTAGTCCCAAGTTTTTTTGGGTTACTAAATCAGGGTCCATTGACATTGACAATTTTTCTTCACACTATTATTATACTTCCAATGTTTTGGATCTATTTTAGTGAGAAGAAGAAATTGAACAAATAGTAATTATAAACGTGCTATAATTATAGGCAGAGGGGAAAAACAGACTGTTTAATAACTTTAAAGGAGGAAACATGAAGTTAGGAAAAATTTTAAGTTATGTTGCGGCGGTAAGTCTCGCAACAGTGGGATTACAGGCAGGTACATCAAAGATGGACTTTGCACAAAAGTATGAGAAAGAGTGTCAGGGATGTCATGGTCCTATCCATCAAGGTGGTGTTGGTTCGGATCTTAGACCAAAAGCTCTTAAAAAGAAAAGCCATGAAATGTTGGCAGAGACTATTTTAAACGGTAGAGAAAATACAGCAATGCCTGCATGGAATTCTACGTTTAGTAAAGATGATGCTGCGGGTATGGTTGACTGGTTGATGGATTGGAAAAATACTGTTGAGTTAACACTTGATCTTGATGAAGTGAAAAAAACCTGGACAAAAATGGCTGATCGTGAAGCACTGGCTAAAAAATATCCAAAACCAACAGAGGTAAAATCTGTTCTTGATATTACTTTTGCAACTGAGAGAGATGCATCTTTGGTTGATTTTATTGATTCAACTACTGGTAAAGTTCTTTCCCGACATAAAGCCGGATTTGCAGTTCACGTAACAGTAACCAATAAAAAGAATCCAAGATATGCTTATTCAATCTCCAGATCCGGAAAACTTACTATGTTTGATATCGGTGCTCCCGGACAACCGGCTCTTGCATCAGTTCAAGTAGGTCAGGAATCTCGTGGTCTTGCAGTTTCTCCAGATGGTAAATATGTAATTGCAGGTAACTATAACCCAGGTGGTGCAGTACTTTGTGACGCTATGACATTAGAGCCTTTAAAAGCATTTGATACAAGTCGTGTAATTGATCCTGATGGACAAATCGGACCTTCTCGTGTAGCTTCACTTGCAGATACTCCTTATGGACCATATTTTGCAATGGCTCTTAAAGATGGTGGACATACATACATCATCGATTATTCTAAACCAAATTTTCCAATCGTTGGAGATATTCCAAACATTGGTAAAATTCTTCACGATGCATTCCTGAATGAAGATGAAGGTAAAGATTTCGGTAGATACTTTATGATTGCTTCACAAGGAAGTGATGTTGTCGGTATCGTTGATTTTAAAAATAAAAACCTTGCTGCAAAAGTTTATACAGGTAAAAAATCTAAACCACATCCTGGTCAAGGTTCAAGTTGGTACTCAAAAGGTCAGAAAAAACAACTACACGCTACACAAAGTATGAACTTTGGTGATGTTGTTATCTGGGACTCTAACTGGAAAGTAGTAAAACATGTTAAAACTTCCGGTGGTGGACTGTTTGTCGGAACAAGTCATCATACGCCATACATTTGGTCTGACTGTGTTCTTGGTAAACCGGAATTTTACAATGAAGTACACTTAATTAACAAAGATACGTTAGAAACTGACAGAATTATCAAAGTTGGTAAAACTAAAGGTCAGCTTATCGATGCTAAAACGAAAAAAGTACTCCAAGAGTGGGATGCAACACAACATGAAAAAGTTGCTGTAAATGAAGTTCCTTCTAAAATAAGTAAAGAGACATTGTTACCAATGCCAGCTAAGATTGGGGCGGCAGTGAAAAATCCTGTTCAACCAAGACTCCTTCATGCAGAGCCTGCTAACCATGGTAAGTGGACTATGATTTCTGAATGGACAACTGGTAGAATCGGAATCTATGATTCTAAAACAGGTAAGTTTATCAAGTATATCGAAAACTTGACAACACCTACCTTTACATATTCTGTTGAGCACAGACAACATATTCCTGGCGCTTAATAGTACATATTACTCTCTCCTTTTGGAGAGGGTAATTTATTGAGATAATTATGTAAATTATTTCAATAAATTACCGAGGTAATCTTTCGTGAAATATATTGTTTTTTATTTACTCCTTCTTTTTTCTTTTTCTCATGCTAAGTATTTGGATAACCATTCCTGCAATGAATGCCATGAAAAAATCTATGAAGAATTTCAAAGTTCACAACATGCAAAAAGTTATTTTAATGACGAACTCCATAGAAGGATTGCTGATGTAGCAGACAAAAAAAAATATGCATGTGCCACATGCCATATGCCTATGGCAGATAATCTCAAAGATTTACTTAGCGGAGATGCCAGACCTGATAAAAACAATAAAACCCATACTGATGCTGTTTCCTGTTATTTTTGTCATACAATTGCTTATGTAAAAAAAGCACATAAGTTTAATGTTAACATCAAATCACGTCAGGCCGATGGGTATAAACCTACTTTATATGGAAGGCTGACACATCCTGACGACAGTGATAAACACTCCTCTGTCAATAATCCGGTATATGCTAAAAATGCCTGTACAGGTTGTCATTCACATAAACGTAATGATAACAATGTTACTATTTTTAAGGCTATGGATAAAAATCAGGATAGTTTGGAGTGTATCAAATGTCATATGCCTGAAGTTACAGGTGGTGCTGAAAAGATGGATAAGCGTGCGCGAGGTCAGCATGCCAGCCATAAATTTTTGGGTATTCACGATCCAAAGTTCAGAGCAACAGGTGTAGATATAAATATAACAGCAAAAGATACAAAGCTTGAAGTCAAGTTGACTAATAAAATGACACATCCTCTTATTGTTCAGCCTGCACGTGCAAAATTTTTAAAAATTGAGATAAAACGTAACGGTAAAACAATATGGCAAAACTATAAGAAAGATCCCTCAGAAGATAAAAAAGGGTACTTTGCCTATAGTTTCAAAAGAGAGGGTGAAAAAATCATTATACCCGCAACTGCAACTGAAAGCAGTGTGTATAATCTTGATGCAAAATCCACTAAAACATTAATATATCAGGTGCCCAAGCTGCAAAGCGGTGATATTATTACTGTGGGATTATATGTTCAATTTGCAAAGAGTGATTGTGCAAGTGTTATTAAACTTGAAGATAAAACACTGTCTCAGCCGACATTGATGAAAGAAGTAAAATATCACTTCTGATTTAAATCAACTTCTTGTGGTAAAATATATGTTAACATAACGACATTAAGCGGGGGAGTTAATAATGCGACATATTTTATGGTCTTTTATAGTGCTTATTTTAGTAGTACAAGAAGGGAATGCCAATGGTAAAAAAGTTTTTGAGACGTATTGCTGGGGATGCCACCATCAGACTGCTGTAGCTTTTGGTCCACCGTTTTCAGATATAGCGTCTAAAAGAAGTGCCGAAGAGATTCAGGCAATGATTACAGATCCGCAGGGTGTTTCAAAACTGTTTGGTTATAAACGAAACGCAATGCCTCCTTTTAGATTAAAGCCTGATGAGCTTAAAGCAATCACCGAATATATCCTATCTTATAAACCAAAAGGTAAATAATGTTTCGATTATCAAATCTGTTAAGTTCGGTTGTTGAGGGTAAAAGAGCACGTGTATTAGATGGGAGTATCGCTATCTGGAACTTTACAAACCGTTGCAATTTATCTTGT